>JBBRZY010000112.1:0-9664 GCA_038252885.1 Anaerolineales bacterium
GCCCGCCACCCGCGGCGGCGTGGTAGAGGAAGATGAAGGCTTCGTGCGACTGCGCCACGAGCCGCAAGGTGCTTTGCAAGATGGCTTGCAGCACAGCCTGGAGATCGAGGCTGGCCGTTAGGCCCAGGCTAGCCTGGCGCACCGCCTCCAACTCGCCGGCGCGCTGTTGCTCGGCCTGGAACAGCCGCTCGAACAGGCGCAGTTTTTCGAGCGCCGTGGAGATTTGGCGGGCAATTGTAATCAGCAGGCGTTCGTCGGCTTCGCTGAAAGCCGCCAACTGCGGACTTTCGACGTTGAGCACGCCGATGATGTGGTCGCCCACGCGCAGCGGCACGCACAACTCGGAAGCCGTGCCGCTCTCGACCGCCACGAAGCGCGGGTCGGTGCTGACGTCGGCCACGCGCGCGGGCTGGCCAGTGAGGGCCACGTGACCGGTAATGCCCTGGCCCAGCGGCGTGACGAAACCCGCGTCGCCCCGATAGGAGGGGTGCGAGCGCAGCAGTCCGGTGCCGGGCACCACCAGCATGACGCCCAGATGCGCCAAGAACAGCCGCTCGCCAATGATGGCGGTGACGCGCTCGATCAACTGGTCGGCGTCCACCGCTTCCGAGCCAGCGGTCGCCACGGCGTGCAGGACGGTGAGCTCATCGACTTGGCGGCGGGTGACCTCGAACAGATGGGTCTTTTCGAGGGCGGCCGCGGTTTGATGGGCCACCAGGGTCAATAGGCGTTCGTCGTCTTCGGTAAAGACGCGGGGGGTACGGGTGTGCACCATCACCAGCCCGAGCAGTCGGCCATCCACTTCCATCGGCACGCTCAGGCCGGCCACGGCGCCCACGGCTTGGGCCTCGGGCGCACAGGTCCGGTCGGCCATCATGACTGGCGGCCCAGGGTCTACGGGTGGGTTGGCTGGGGCCGGGTCGTGGGGCGCCAGCGTCAGGCCGGCCAGGGCGGCGGGCGGCCAACCGTGCGCGGCCAGCGGGGCGAGCCGACCGGCGTGGTTGGGCACCGCCAGTAGCCCCAGGTCTGCGCGGAGGGCTTCGGTCGCCACGGCCACGGCGATCTCGGCTACGTCGGCTTCGGTGGTGGTGGTCAGCAAGCGCCGCGAGAGCGAGAGCAGCACGCCCGCCGTGGCCCGCCGGTGGCGCTCGACTAACAAGCTCAGCCGCGTCTCGCGCATGCTGACGATCTGGCGCAGCACAACGAGCGCCATGATGCCGCCCACGCCTGTACCGAGCGCGGCGAAGTTGAGCATGATAAGGTGGTTGCGGCCCCACAGCAGCAGCGCGAAGGCGGCGAACAAGATGGCGTAGGGGAGGTAGACCAGCACAGCCCGCGCGCGGTCGGTTAGCCAGCGCGGCGTAGTGAGCTCAGGCACCATGGGCGCGATGGGCTTGACGGCCTGGGCCACGCCCGCCAGCCCCACCAGCGTGTAGGTCAACATCCAGCCCAGGTCGAGCCAGAAGCGGCCGGTGAAGTTGTTCTGAAGGATTTCCCACCCAAACCACAGATCGGTGAAGACGAGCACGACGGTGCTATTGCCCAGCATGCTAAGCGGCCACTCGCGGGTTTCCAGGCGGCGCACGAGCAGCAGCGTAAGCGTGATGAGCACGGCGCAGTCGGCCAGCGGGAAGGCCAGGGCGTAAGCAAAGCGGCGGGGCATGGGCACGCCGGCGGCCATGAGCGGCCCGAGCCAGAAGGACCACAAGATCAGGCCGGCGCCAAGCAGCAGGACGCCGATATCCAACAACAGCCGCAGGCGTTTCAGGCGCGGGGCCGGCGCGGCCGGCAACAGCACAAGCGCAAGCACAAAGAGGGGGTAGAAAGCGAAGTAAAAGAAGTCGGCCAGCGGTGGCAGAGGCCAGCCGGTTTGGGCCGCGCCGAGCCAAATCAGGTCGCCCAGTACGCTGGAGAGTTCGGCCGCCGCTAGCAACGCCCAGGCCAGGCGGGTGCGGCGGGCCTGGGGGTCGCCGGCCGGCGTGGCGCGGGCCGCCAACGCCAGACCGCCCACAGCGAACAGGCCGGCAACCACCCGCAGCAGACCGGTGGCCCCGAGGCGCACGTCGGGAACGGCGCCAAGGGCCAGCAGCGCCACGGCATACAGCGCGAACAGGCCCAGGCTCAGGTAGACAGCCCAGCGCAGCAGGCCTTTTGAGCGAACTATCGAAGCGAGCATGCAGCTAGGTAGTATAGATTCAGGGGAGCCCGGTGGCAAACGCGAGGCGGGCGGTTGGCCGTTGGCGCAGGGCCTATGTGCGGTGGGCGGCCTCGAAGGCGTGCCAGGCAGTCGCAACTGCGGCCCACTCGGGTAGGGTGAGCGTTTCGGCGCGGCGCTGGGGGTCGATGCCCGCGCCGGTCAGCAGGGCATCGGCCTGGGTGTTGTCGAGTTGAAGGCCGCCGGCCAACGAGTTGCGCAACTGTTTGCGCTTTTGGCTGAAGCCGGCTTTGACCACGCGGAAGAAGCCCTCCACCTCGGGCACGGCGACGGCCGGCGTGGGGCGCACGTCCAGGCGGATGACGGCCGAGTCGACATCAGGGCGCGGGTAGAACGCGCCGGCCGCCAGCTTGGCCCCCACGCGCGCGGCCGTGTAGAACTGCACGCTGACCGCCAGCATGTTCATATCGTTGGGCTGGGCCACCATGCGCTCGGCCACTTCGCGCTGCACGGTGAGCACGATGCGGGCTGGGCGCACCGGCGCCTCGACCAGATGGCGCACGATGGCCGAGGTGATGTAGTAGGGAATGTTAGCGACCACGATATAGCCGGGGGCCAGTCCCTCGACTTTGGCGAGGTCGAGGCGCAGGATGTCGGCCAGGATGACGTCGACGTTGTCGTAGGGCTTGAGGACTTCCTCGAGCGGCGGCAGCAGGGCCGAGTCGATCTCCACGGCAATGACGCGCTGAGCAGCGCGGGCCAGATGGCGCGTGAGCGAGCCGAGGCCGGGGCCGATCTCCAACACCGTATCGGTGGGGAGTAGGTCGGCGGCGGCCACGACCTTTTCGAGGGCGCTTTCATCCTCGAGGAAGCTCTGTCCCAATTGTTTCTTGGGCCAGAGATTGTAGCGGCGCAGGATCGAGCGGATGCTGAGAGGGACCATTGCGTTTAGGGCACCGTGGACGGAATGATGTAGCGGATGGCGTCGGGCGGCGGCGCGGGCGTCAGGAAGTAGACCGTGACCACCGAGTGCCAGCCGACGTAGTTGAAGTCGTCAAAACCCAAATCGATAAAGCGGCCGCGCACACCGCCGCCGGTGTCGGCCGCAGCGGCGAAGCCATAGCCGGGCACGTACATGCGCGTGCCGAAGGGCATCATACTCAGGTCGATGGCGACCAGGCCCTTGGTGAGAATTTGGCCAGAGGCGGTGCGGCCGTAGTTAGGCGTGCCAGGCGCGCGGTTGGTGAACTTGGCGGCATACGACGTGGCGTACATTGTGTGCGAACGCCAATACTCAATCGTGCCGTCCGGCGTAGCGAGCGTGCGAATTACAATCTGTGTGCCGTAGCCGATGACTTGCGGCAGGGGGTCGGAGACCTGCGCCTCGCCCTCAACCACCCGCCCGACCTCGACGCCGTTCTCATAGCGCACACGGGTCAGGCGGCGCAGCACGCCGGGCTGGCCAGACTGCACCTGATAGACGTTGTCAATCTCCACCTCGGCCAGCGCCTGATAGACCGTATCGTACGGGATCAACTGCTGATCGGTCAGAATTTCTTCGCGCACCCGCACGACGGTGATAAGGCCGTCGGCGGGGAGCGGCTGGTCTTCGGCCGGGAGGGTGTAGTCCTCACCGACGAGGGCTACGCCCAACTGCCCAACGGCCGCGCCCACGGTGGTGGCTTGGGTGCGGGCGGGCAGCGCCTGGCCGTCGGCCTGCACCAGCACCGGCCGCGAACGCTGCACGCTGATGACCAGCGCGGGCGTGATGGGCGTGTCGAGCGGTGGGTCTACCACGTCGCCGAGGTACAGTGGTGAGTCCAGTGCCCAGAGCGCCTCGCCGACGGTGCGCGCAGCGGTGCGCAGCGCTTGCGGCGGGTTGTCGCCGTCGCGCACCTCAATCGGCAGCGCCCGTCGCAGCGTGAGCAGCCGAGGCGCGGTGCCATCGGCCGACCCGACCCCGCCATCGGCCAGCAGCACGTCGCCCGGTCCGAGGCTCAGGCCAAGGGTCTGCAAGA
Organism: Anaerolineales bacterium; assembly: GCA_038252885.1. GTDB lineage: Bacteria > Chloroflexota > Anaerolineae > Anaerolineales > UBA6663 > JADZEK01. Next base: position 4,174 of record JBBRZY010000112.1, read on the forward strand.
GGGCGAGCGGCGCGGGCGCGGGCGCGGGCACCAGCACCGTCTGCCCATTGGCGCTGACACCGACGATGGCGGCGCGCGTGACGACAATCGGCTGGTCGGCTTGCGGCGCGGCATCCAGCGCCGGCGAAACTCGGTCGGCCGGGTCGAGCCATACGCCGGCCTGCTCGAGCGCGGCGGCCACGGTAGCGGCGTTGACGTCGGCGGCATACTGCCGGCCATCCACCTGAATTTGGATCGATTGGCGAGCGGTGAGGACGTAGACCGTCAGGAGGCCCACGAGGAACAGCAGGCCGAAGCCGACGGCGAGGGGGCGCTGAAGCGAGGTCATGGAAATAAATACACCCAGGTAGGTTGCCCGGCGGCACCCAGAGGACACCGCTTACCGCTGCTGCCTTCCGGCCCTGACGGGGTTCGTGGGTCTCTGCCGCGCCGGACCTACCCGGGTGCAAGAAAGAATTATACCAGACGCCCTACGGGAGAGGGAGTATTGGTGTAACTTAGGGTGCATTTCAGTTTGGGGGCAAAAACCTCAGGACTGTCGACGCCTGCGCAAAGCGTTGGGTCGCGCTAATCCGCGCACTCGCCAGCAGACTCGCCGCCGAGGTGATTGACTTACAGACCCGCGGTTCCCTGCGACCAGCGGGTTTACACGCCCTTGAGGGCCGCTGCCGCTTTGGGCCAGCCAGAAATTTTTATCAGGGGAGGGTGGGCTTGCCCACCCTCCCCTGATAAAAATTTCCTTCGGTCAGATACGCAGTCTCACAGTCACCAATTGCGGTGAGAACCAGCCTCGACGTTGCCGGCGACCCAATCTTTTTCCAACTTGGCCCACAAACTTAAATGCTCCCTGTAACTTAGCGCGAATAGGACCCCGAAGGAAAGAAGGAGCAGAGAAAAAGGTAGGTCGGGCGCGGGGAGAAACGACTTGGCTTACGCCGGGGGCCGGGCGGCTTCAGGCGCGGGGGCGTGCGGCTGGATGCGCAGCAGCTTGAAGGCCGCCTGCACGGCGCTGCCGGAGGTGAGGGCGATGAGCACCGTGCCGAGGCCGACGCTGCCGCCCAGCAGCAGTGCCAGGAGCACCACGGTGACATCCACGCCCAGGCGCGCCAGGCGTAGGCTGATCTTGAGGCGGCGCGACACTACCAGCATCAGGCTGTCACGCGGGCCAGCGCCGGCGTGCACGCCGACGTAAATGGCGGACCCTAACCCCAAAAGCAGCACGGCCAGCAACAGATACGGGATCTGCACCCAGAGCGTAGGCAGCGGCGCGGGCGTCAGCGGCTGGAGCCAATCGACCCACACGCCAATCGAGAGCATGTTCGCCAGCGTGCCCCAGCCGAGCGGCTGTCGGAGGAGCACATCGAGCAGGATGATGACAGCCGACATGGCGATGATGGTCTGGCCCAGCGTCAGCGGCAGCCAACGCGCCAGCCCAGTCTCGAGGGCGACCCACGGCGCGGCGCCCAGTTCGGCCTTGATCATCATGTCGATGGCGAAGCCGAACAGCAGAAAGCCGAACTCAATCGCGGCGAAGTCGCGGACGGCCTGCCGCCAACCACGCCAGCGAATCACAAAGGCCCGCCGCCAAAAGGTGCGGGTCATGGCCTGGCCTCGCGCCGCTGGGCCAGGCCCTCGTAGAAAGGCAGATAGCGACGGAAGCCCAGCCCTTCGTAGACGCTCAGGGCGGCGGCATTGGCCTGGTTGACGTTCAGGGCGATGAGGTCAAGCGGCGGCATGTGCGCCAGCAGCGCGGCGGCGACCGCGCCGGTCACTTGCGCGGCCAACCCCCGTCCGCGCCGGTCGCGCCGGGTGTAGACGTTGCCAATGGCGGCCACACCTTCCTCCGGCACAACCAGGTGCGTGCCGGCCGCCGCGGCCAGCACCCCACCCTCGTAGACGCCGTAGAACACACCGTGGGCCACCATATCGGCGTCGAAGAAGTCAGGCGACTCGCCAGTGGCCCGCCCGTCGGCAAAGAGCGCGGTGAGCGCGGGCATGGCGTCCAAACCAAGGCGCGTGGCGTTGTTGGCGGCCGGCGGGTTAAAGTCGGCGGGGGCCAGCGTCATGCGCCACATGGCGGCCTCGTGGGTCACGTCGTAGCCGGCCTTGATCAGTGGCAAGATGTCGGGTTGGATGGAGAGGTAGAGTCGCGGCTCGGCGGCGATTTCTGCCAGCAGCGGCGCCAGGCCCGCCGGGCCGCCGAGCGTGAAGAGCACCGGCGTCTCGAACGCCCGGTAGAGCAGCAGCAGCGCGCCGTCGGGGCCGAGGTGCCACTCGGTGCGGCCAGCCAGCGCGGGGGCCAAGTCACCTAACGCATAAGCCGACCAGGGCCGGTCGGTGTTGAGGCGGGCCCGCACGACGGCCGGATCGATGCTGAGGGGCATGGGCGCGGCCGACCAGCCGCCTGAGTGCGCGGCCGGCATAGTTCAGCGCTACTTGCGCGCTTTGGCGGCGCGGCGCTGCTTGAGGCGGTGGCCCTTATAGCCGACGCCCTTCTGCTCCCACAACTGCACCAGCGCCACGCACATCTGCAGCGACTGCTCCATCTCTTGCACCACCGCCCATTCGAGCGGGCCGTGCGGGTTGTGGTAACCGGCAAACAGGTTGGGGGTCGGCAAGCCCATCTCGGTCAGGCGCGAGCCGTCGGTGCCGCCGCGCGTGGCGGGCGAGGTGGGCTCTAACCCAATGGCGCGCACGGCCTCGTAAGCCAAATGGACCGGGGTCATATCCTTCTTGAGCCAGTCGCCCATGTTGCGGTACTGCTGGGTGAAGGCGCAGGTGATCTTGGCGCGCGGCTCGGCGGCCTGCAGTCCGGCGCACAGGCCCTGCAGGCGCGCGCCCTTGGCGCGCAACTCGGCCAGGTCGTGGTCGCGCAGGATGAATTTGATGACGGTCCGATCAGCGCCGCCCTCGATGCGAAACGGGTGAATATAACCTTCGCGCAGGTCGGTGGTCTCAGGCGAGAGGTTGTCGCGCGGCAGCGCCACCAATAGGCGGGCCGCCACATGCAGCGCGTTCAACATGCCGCTCTTCTTGGCGTCGCCGGGGTGGGTCGACACGCCCTCAATCGTCACCACGGCGGCGTCAGCCGAGAAGGTCTCCCAGACCACCTCGCCGGGGTTGTCGCCGTCGAGGGTATAGGCCACATTCGCGCCGAGCACGTTGAGGTCGAGTTTGTCCACCCCGCTGGCGACTTCCTCATCGGGATTGAAGCAAATGCGGATCGGGCCGTGCTTGATTTCGGGGTGGGCGAGCAGGTGCGCGGCGAGCGTCATGATGATGGCGACCCCGGCCTTGTCGTCGCCGCCCAGCAGCGTGAGGCCACTGGCGGTGACGATGTCTTGGCCCTTGGCCACCGCCAGCGTGGGGAAGCGCGCTGGGTCGAGCACCTGGGTCTTGTCGTCGGGCAGCACGATCGGCTTGCCGTTCCACTTCTTGTGGACGAGGGGCTTGACGTGGTCACTGTTGAAGTCGGGCGCGGTGTCGACGTGAGCCAAGAAGGCGACCACCGGCACGCCGGATTTATCGGTCGTGGCTGGGAGGGTCGCGAGCACATAGCCGAATTCGTCCAAGGTCACATCGGCGGCGCCGAGTGCGCGCAACTCGTCGGCCAGCAGGCGCAGCAGCACCCATTGGCCGGGCGTGCTGGGCGAGGTGGCCGCGTCGGCCGTGCTGACGGTGTTGATCTTGACGTAGCGCAGGAAGCGGTCGAGCAGGGTATGGGGCATAGTATTAGCGCTTAGGGTTGGGTATGAGAGCGCTATCTTATCACATGCCGCTGCTTGATGAACGCCTTAGGGTCCTGGTAGACCTGCTGCACCAGGGCCAGGTTGTCGCCGGGCCAGTGGCCGGGGCTGGTCTTGAGCAGCGGGTTATAGGACAGGTCGAAGTGCAGGTGGTAGTTGTTGGGCGCGTACTCGCCGATGGCGCAGATTTGCTGGCCGCGCACTACCAGGTCGTTGGCGGCGACGCGCATGGCCGTGACGTGGGCGTAGCGGGCGTAGATGACGCGGTCTTCGCCTGGCACGGGGTGCTCGATGATGACGATGTTCTTCCAACCGGCGCTGACGAAGCCGGCCGAGATGACGCGGCCGTCGCTGATGGCGTAAACGGGCGCGTCTTTGTCGGCCAGCACGCCGCCGGGGCCAGAGAGGTTGAGGTCGCCGCCGGTGTGGATGGCCCAGCGGTCGCCCAGCCAGTAGCGGGTGCCGATGGGGTTGGCATCGTACCAGGTGCCGCACCAGACAGCGTAGTGGTTAAAGAGCTGGTGGCCGTCGGCAAACACGCCGGCGCGCTCGGCGGCCGTGCCGACGGGCGAGTCAAAGCCGGTAACGACCACCGGCGGCGCCGGGGGCGCGGGCGGTTCGGGGGTGTAGGGCCGCCAGCGGACGGCGCCCGCCGTAAGCTCAAAACGGCCGCCAGCGTGGGTGGCCGGGTCGACAAAGGTAATGTCGGCCATGTTGACGCGGCCCGAGTCGCTGAAGGCCGGGTCGAGCGCGAACTGGGCCAGCGGTGGGTCGGCCGGCGCGCCGTTTACCAGGGCGGCTCGCAGCGGCACCCATTCGTCGTAGTGGGGCGATTGGTCGAGCACGGCCAAACTCTCGCGCCGGACGCCGCGCGGGTAGTCCACGATGAAGTAGTGGGCGTCCTTGATGTAGGCGTGGTTGCGCGGCACGTAGACTTCGATGGTGTAGACGCCGCGCCCGCTGAGGCGCGGGCTGTAGCCGACGTAGAGCGTCTGGCGGTTGTAGGAGGCGTTTCGGTATAGGCGGGTGCGGCCGGCGTTGTCGCGGTCGCGCGTCCAGCCGGTGGCGGTGGCATTCTCGTAGTAGCCAATGTTGAACAGGCCGTTGCGCTCGTCGTCAGGGTCAAGGATGGTCAGGGTCGGCAGGGAGAGTGAAGTCGGCAGGCCGCCGGGCGGCTCACCAATGACTGGGCCGGAATGGGCGGTCAGGCGGCTGGGCAGTTTCACCCCACCCCGCTCGGGGGCCAGCGGCTGGGCGGCGGGCCAGCGGGCGGCGACGGCGCCCAACTCGGCGCGGCTGAGGCCCTGCCCCTGGCCGAGGCCGTACCGGAAGAGCGAGAGGCCGGGCGCGTGGTGGCTGGTGGCGGCGGCTTCGAGCCCGGCGGCGACTTCCAGCGGCGGGACGCCGTTGGCTTGCAGCACGGGGTAGATGGGCTTGCCCCAGCCCTGGAGCGCGGTGTAAGTGTCGGCCAGGGCTTCGCGCGCGGGCAGGCCGAAGTCGTGGTGAAAGACGAGCGGGTGCAGGCTGTCGATCTCGGGGAACCAGGCGCTCTGGACGAAGACGGCCTCGGGCTGGCCGGGGCGGGCGTCGAACATCAAGCCGAGGTGAAAGGCTGGGCCAACGCGCTCGCGCAGGCCACGGGCCAGGGCAGCGGCGGCGGCTGCGGTGCCGGTGAAACCGCCACGCCGTTCGGGCAGCAGGCCCAGGCCGGTGCGCGGGGCCAGATCGAGCAGCAGGGAGCGCAC
>JBBRZY010000113.1:0-9640 GCA_038252885.1 Anaerolineales bacterium
AATCCCCGAGCCAGCGCCGCAACTGCACCTGGACGCGGACGTGGTCAACATCCTGCTGATCGGGCGCGACACCGAGCTAACGTCGGGCAGCTATCGCACCGACGTGATGATCGTGGCGTCCATCAACAAGGGCGCGAATGCCGTCACGCTGCTGACCATTCCGCGCGACCTGTTCGTCTACATCCCTGGCTGGACCATGAACCGCATTAACACCGCCGCCGTGCACGGCGACGCGACCGGCTACCCCGGCGGCGGCATCGCGCTGCTGGAGCAGACGATTTTGTACAACCTGGGCATCCCCATTCATGGTTGGGCCGAGGTAGACTTTCAGGGCTTCGAGGATTTGGTGGATGTGGTGGGCGGGGTGGATGTGCCGGTGAGCTGCGCAATGCAGGACTGGCGGCTGACCAACCCGAGCGACCCGACGGTGGATGTGCAGAACGCAGACAACTGGTCGCTGTACACGGTGAACACGGGCGTGCAGCACATGGATGGCGACCTGGCGCTGTGGTATGCGCGCTCGCGCAAGCGCAGCAGCGACTACGACCGCTCGCGCCGGCAGCACCAAGTGCTGCGGGCGATCTTAGACAAGGCCACGCGGTTAGAGATGCTGACGCGGGTGCCCGATTTGTACGCGCAGTACATCAACATTGTGAAAACCGACTTGGGGTTGGGCGATCTGTTGCAATTCGTGCCGATGGCGGCGCAACTAGACAAGGCGCGCATCAAAAGCCGCTTTATCGGGCGCGGGTCGGTGCTGCCCTGGACGACACCGGGCGGGGCGGCGGTGCTGCTGCCAGACCGCGCGGCGATTACGGCGTTGATGGCAGAGGCGTTTCTGGCCCCGCCGACGAATGTGCTGGAACGGGCGGCCACGGCGGTGGAGATTTGGAACGGCACCGGCCACGGCGATTGGACGGCGCTGGCGGCCGACAACCTGGCCTGGTCGGGCATGTCGCCCTACCCCACCAAAGGCGCTGTGACCAACCAGGCGCTGACGCAGATTTACGACTACTCGACCAGCGACAAAGGCTCGCGGCTGGCTGACTTGCAAACGCTGTTCCATGTGAAGCTGGAGAACGTCATCAAAGCGCCGGACGCGCGCGCCGAGTATCCGTACCGGGTGGTGCTGGGCGAGGACTTCAACTCATGCGTGGCGCCGGTGACGACGATTATTGCGACCGTGCCCACGCCCAGCGCGACCGGCGGCGGGCTGACGGGCGACAACATCATCCACGCGGCGGCGGTCGGGCAGCCGCCGCCGGGCATGGAGGGCGACCTGGTGGAGTGGGCTTTCCTGCCGTATCCGCTGGCCGACCCGATCTTTGGCGCGGAGAACTGGGAAGGGCCGTCAGATTTGGCGGCGGTGTGGAACATCGCCTGGGACGCGGAGTATCTGTACCTGGCGCTGGACATTAGCGACTCGGCGTTTGTGCAGACGGCGGTCGGCGACCAACTGTATCGCGGTGACAGCGTGGAGGTGTGGTTCGACACGCAATTGGCGGCGGACGGCAGCAGCCACGCGCTGAGCGGCGACGACTTTCAGTTGGGGCTGTCGCCCGGGGCGCTGGGCAGCCCGGTGGGCGGGCCAGAGGCGTATTTGTGGCAGCCGCGCGGCCTGGCGCGGCCTGCGCCGGAGGTGGTGGTGGCGGCGCGGCTGGGCAACGGCAATTACACGCTGGAGGCGGCCATCCCGTGGGCGCTGTTCGGAGTGACGCCGTCGGCCGGGCAGACGTTTGGGCTGGGACTGGCGCTGAACGATGACGATACGCCGGGCAGCCCAGAGCAGCAGACGCAGGTGGCGAACCGCAAGGGCCAGAAGCTGGCCGACCCGACGACGTGGAGCATCTTGGTGCTGGACTCGCCGCCGCCGCCTTAGGGCGAAGCCTGGTGATAGTAAGATTTTTTGCCACGAATTATCACGGAGGGGATGAAGTCGGGAGGCGGGAGATCGCGCGGGGGTGACGGGGTGATGAGGCCGTAGAGCGGCGAGTGTGAGGGCATGCGCGTGGGCCCGGTCCGCGTATGAGTATTACCAGTCAGTCCTCATCACCGGTATCTTCCGCCACCGCATGTATAAACCAACGGCACTATTACACCTCGTCGCTTGTATCAGCTTCGTGCTCGCCACTGGATGCGGAGCGGCGGTGACGCCAACTGAGACGGCTACGGTAACGGTCGCCGCTACCGCAGACGTCACCGCAGGAGTGACGGCGGTGGCGGCGTGTGCGGGGGAGACGGCTGCGCCACTAACGCCGGAGGGTGAGATGAAATATTTGGCATTGGGCGACTCGTATACGATTGGCGAACGCGTGGACCCTACGCTGCGCTGGCCGGTGCAGTTGGCAGATTTGCTGCGCGGTCAGGGGCTTGAAGTGGGTGCGCCGGAGATCATTGCGCGCACGGGGTGGACGACGGACGAGCTGTCGGACGCGATTGACGCGGCGGCGCCGACCGGGCCGTATGATTTGGTGTCGCTGCTGATCGGCGTAAACAACCAATATCGCGGGCGGGCGGTGGCGGAGTATCGCGAGCAGTTTGTGTTCCTGCTCAACCGGGCGGTGGGGTTCGCGGGCGGGCGGCCGGAGCGCGTGCTGGTGCTGTCCATCCCCGATTGGGGCGTGACGCCTTACGCCCAGGGCCGCGACCGAGCCGGCATTGGGGAACAGATTGACGCATTCAACGCCGTGGCGGCGGAAGAGACCAGCCGGGCCGGAGCGGTGTATGTCGATGTGACGCCCAATTCGCGGCTGGCGGCGGACGATGCCGCGCTGATCGCGCCAGACGGACTGCATCCCTCTGGCGCGATGTATGCCGCCTGGGCCGCTTTGGCGCTGCCGGCCGCGTGCCGGGCGCTGACAGGAAGCCAACCATGACCAACTTCACGCACTACCAGGCGCATACCGGCGCCCAGGCCGGCAAGTTTTTCAAGTCCACGCTGTTTGAAAGCCCGCGCTTGCTGCTGGGGCTTAACTGCCTAGAGCCGGGGCAGGCGCACCAGGCGCACACCCACGCCGGGCAAGATAAGTTCTATTACGTCGTCGAGGGCGAGGGCGCGTTCACGGTGGGGGACGAGGCGCAGACGGCCGGCGCGGGCAGCGTGATCTGGGCGCCGGGCGGCGTGGAGCACGGCGTGGCCAACAACGGGTCGGCGCGGCTAGTGGTGCTAATGGGCATCGCGCCGTGGAAGTAGGCGGCCAGGCCCTATGCCGCCGCGCATAAGGGTCAGCGCGGGCGTCGAGGCCTTAGCCAAGCTCGACGGCCTGGCGCAAACCACGCTGGCGCTGAACCTGGTGGCGGGTGACAAAGACCCGCGCGCGTTGCGAGCAGCGCTGGAAGTGCTGAAGCAGCGCCCGACGCGCGACGCCCGGCCGGTGCTGCACGCGCGCTTCGAGCAGTTGGCGGCCGACGGCATCAAGCGCGACGCGGGGACATTCTTGCGGGCCGCGATTGTGCAGGCGCTGCGGCCGATGGCCGAGCCGGGCGACCTGCCGCTGCTGGAACGCGGCGTGAGCACGTATGAGTGGCTGCCGCCCAGGTCGGAGGAAGCCAGCCTGCTGCGCTCGACGGCGCTGGTGGTGATGAACGAACTCGACAGCCGCCTGGCCAGCTTTCACGCCGTGCGGCTGCTGGCCGATGAGTGGACCTCGCTGCTGTCGGGCGAGCCGGCGCTGACGGCCGTGCACGTGCTGGCGACGCTGGAACATTACGATCCACTGTACTACTACGCCCTGCACCAGACGCGGCCGCACTCGGATGTGCTGTCAGAATGCCTGCGCAGTTTGGCAGTGCTGCCGGCGTCACTGGTGGCCGGGCTGGTGACGCGCCACGGTCAAACGCGTGATGAAGTGGTGCTGGTGGGGCTGTTCGACTTGTTGGTGGAGCACGCCGACACCGCCTTCACGCGCGCCTGGATGGCGGGCAGCCAGCAGTACGCGGTCTATCACTATTTGGTAACACGGCTGGTGGCCACGCACGCGCCGCGCTGGCTGGCGGTGCTGGCCGAGCAGGCCGGCCGCGAGCGCGATCCACGCAAGCAGGCGCTGCTCGAAGAGGCGCTGCTGTTGGGCGGCCAGGAGCCAATAATCCAAAAGGCGCTGGCGCTGGTGCGCGCCGGCCGCTCCGGGGCGGCGGCCATGGCCGTGGGAGACGACGACGATGACGCTTGAAATGGCGGAGATCGACACGCTGTGGGACTACGACCAGCCGGCCGTCAGTGAGGGCCGCTTTCGCGATCTACTGCCGGCGGCTGGACCGGGCAGCGCGGCGCAGGTGGAGCTGCTGACGCAGATTGCGCGGGCGCAGGGCTTGCAGCGGCAGTTTGAGGCCGCGCACGCAACGCTCGATGAGGCGCAGAAGCTGCTGACCGACGACATGGGTTATGTGCGCACGCGCTACTTGCTAGAGCGCGGGCGGGTCTACAACTCGTCCCGGCAGATTGCGCTGGCCGCGCCCTTGTTTCGCGCGGCGTGGGAGCTGGCCTCGACCGCGGGCCAGGACTTCTACGCGGTGGACGCGGCGCATATGCTGGGCATCTGCGAGCCGCCGGAGCAGGCCGTCGAGTGGAATGTGCGGGCCATGACGGTGGCCGAGCTGTCGGACCAGCCGCGCGCGCAAGGCTGGCTGGGGTCGCTGTACAACAACCTGGGCTGGACCTTTCACGACCAGGGCGACTATGCGCGGGCGCTGGACCTGTTTGAGAAGGGGGAGCGGTTTCGCGCGGCCAAGGGCCAGCCCAAGGAACTGCTGATTGCGCGCTGGTGCGTGGCGCGCTGCTACCGGTCGCTGGGGCAGATCGACGAGGCGCTGGCACGGCAGCAGGCGCTGCAGGCCGACTACGCAGCCGTGGGCGGCAGCGATGGCTTTGTGTTCGAGGAGTTGGCGGAGTGCCTGCTAGCGCTGGGGCGCGGCGACGAGGCGCGGCCGTATTTCGCGCTGGCGCATACAGCGTTGTCGCAGGACGCGTGGCTGGCGGAGGGCGAGCCGGCGCGACTGGCACGGCTGAAGGCGTTGGGGGAAGGCGAGGCCTAACCCCCGGCCGCTCCCCTAGACATGAAAAATCGGGCCAGTGGTGGCGACCACTGGCCCGAAGTGTTTAAGGTGGGAGCTGGGCTGGGGTTACTTGAGGTCGAAGCCGAGCTGATTACGGCCGGCCTTGCCCGTCTTGCGGGCGGGCTTGGCAGGCTTTTTGGCGGCGGGTTTCTGCTTGGCGGCTTTGGCGGGCGGGGCCTTGGCCTTACCAGCCTTGGGCGCGGGCGGGGCCGGCTTACCCACTTCGGGCGGCAGCGCGAATTGGGCGCGCATGACGACGACGCGGACGACGGTCTCACCGTCTTTGAGCTTGAGGATCGTTGACCCGCGCGCGGCGCGGCCACGGCGGCTGGCGGCGTCGAGCTTGAGGGGCTTGCCGCTGCCCTTGCTGGTGACGGCGGTCAGGCGGTCGTCCGGGACACCGACGACGAGGCCGGCTATTTTTTGCTTGCCAGCCAGGCCGGCGGCGGTGACGCCCACGCCATAGCGGCCCTGCGTCGGATACTCCTTCTCAGGCGTGCGCTTGCCCAGGCCGGCGTTGGTGATGAGGAAGACTTCGCTCTTGGGCGGCACGAGCTCAACGCCGACCACCTTGTCGTCACGCTCGCCGGGCTTGATGCCCATGACGCCCGCCGCCGAGAGGCCCATGGCGCGGACCTCCCCTTCGTTGAAGCGGATGGCGCGGCCGAGAGCGGTGACGAGCAGCAGTTCGTCGGTGCCGCCGGTGAGGATGGCCGAGATCAGGCTGTCGTCTTCGGCCACGTTGATGACGTTGTAGACCTGAGACGAGACGCCGGGCAGATCAGCCACGGAGGTCTTTTTGACCATGCCGTTGGCCGTGCCCAGCAGGATGAACGCGCCGGCGCGCGCCTCGATGCCATCGGAGGCGGCTTTGGCTTCGGTCTCGCGGCGGACGACGTCGGGGCTGATGGCCACCGCCGCCACCACGCGCGCGTTCGGGTCAAGGCCGGAGACGCTCGACCAGGGCGTGCCGTCGGTGGGGTCTTCCTTCTCGGGCAGGGCATAGACCGGCGTGGTGGCCGCGCGGCCCTTGAGGGTGACGAAGTACAACAGGTCGCGGGTGTTGGCGGCCAGCATAACCACCGGCACTTCGCCGGCCGCCAGCTTGGGCAGCTTGCCACCCGGTGTGCGTGACACCAGGCCGGAGGGCAGCACGGTGACCCAGACGTCGTGCTGGGGGGCCAGGTCGGCGGCGGTGAGCGAAGGCGCCCCGGTGGCGCCGGCCTGGACGATCTGCGTGCGGCGCTTGTCGGCGTACTTCTGTTTGACGGCCAGCAACTCGTCGGAGATGACGTCGCGCATCTTCTTGGGCGAGGCCAGCAGCCCTTCGAGTTGCTTAATGAGCTGCATCTTCTCTTTGTGCTCATCCTCAATCTTGCGGCGCTCGAGCGCGGCCAGGCGCTTGAGGGGCATGTCGAGGATGGCGGTGGTCTGCACCTCGCTGAACTTGAAGCGCTTGATGAGCTTGACGCGCGCTTCGTCGGTGTCGCGCGCGGCGCGGATGATCTTGACGATCTCGTCGAGGTGTTTGAGGGCGGTCAGCAAGCCTTCGAGGATGTGGGCGCGGTCGCGGGCGCGGGCCAGGTCATACTCGCTGCGGCGGCGGACGACTTCTAGGCGGTGGTCGAGGAAGACGCGCAGCGCCTGCTTAAGCGTCAGCAGGCGCGGCTCGCCGTTGACCAGCGCCAGGTTGATGATGCTGAAGGTGCCCTGCATGGGCGTGCGCTTGTAGAGCTCGCGGATGACCTTGTCTGGCTCGGCCGTGCTCTTAAGCTCGATGACGATGCGCATGCCCTGGCGGTCAGACTCGTCGCGCAGGTCGGCCAGGCCCTCGAGCGTGCCGTCGCGCGCCAGGTCGGCGATGCGCTCGATCAGGGCCGACTTGTTGGTCTGGTAGGGCAGTTCGGTGACGATAATGCGGCTCTTGCCGCGCCCCATGTCTTCGACGTGCGCGCGGGCCTGGACTAGAATTCGGCCACGCCCGGTGCCATAAGCGGCGGCCAGGCCTTCGCTCTCGTCCTTGGCGCGCAGGATGATGCCGCCGGTGGGAAAATCTGGCCCTTTGACGAAGCGCATCAACTCGTTGACGGTCACGTCTTCGAGCTTGGTCCAGCGGTCGAGCATGAAGATCAGGGCGTCGACCACCTCGCCCAGGTTGTGGGGCGGGACGGAGGTCGCCATGCCCACGGCAATGCCGCTGGCGCCGTTGACGAGCAGGTTGGGCACGGCGGCCGGCAGCACCGTCGGCTCGGTGAGCGTGTCGTCAAAGTTGGCGCTATAGTTCACCGTGTCTTTGTCAATATCGCCCATCAGGTCCATGGCAAACGGGGCCATGCGGGCCTCGGTGTAGCGCATGGCGGCCGGGGCGTCGCCGTCAATTGAACCGAAATTGCCCTGGCCGTCTACGACCAGATAGCGCATGGAGAAGTCCTGCGCCATACGAGCCATGGCCTCGTAGACCGAGACGTCGCCGTGGGGGTGGTACTTGCCGAGCACCTCACCGACGATGCGGGCCGACTTCTTGTGCGAGGTGTCGGCGCGAATGCCCAGGTCGTGCATGGCGTACAGGATGCGGCGCTGCACCGGCTTGAGGCCGTCGCGGGCGTCGGGCAGCGCGCGGGCCACGATGACCGACATGGCGTACGAGAGGTACGCGGTCTGCATTTCCTGATCAATATTGATCTGACGAACCTGTCCAACTTCCATACCCACCTCGATCTAGAGTCGTGTTTAATAGTGCGGGCGCAGCGGTTCTGCGGCACCCTGGCGCGTGAATTATACCCCTAGAACATATGATCTGGTCGGCCACGGGAGAGTGAGGTGCCTGGCAGACCGGCGGGGCGGGTGAAGCGGCGCACATTGTATCGGCAATTGCCAATTGCGGAGGCGCCATGTTCATAAGCGGCGGGGCCGGGCACTTGCCCCTGCCCCAAACCCCGACCGAGTGGCTGGCCTTGAGCATCGCGCTGGTGCTTGTCGGGCTGCTGGTGAAGCGCTGGTTGGATCAGGACTAAGCGAACGCTGTGCTGGGGGACTCAGGGGACGGCAGGATCCGTCGCCTTCCTCATAGAGCGTAGGGGGTTGGTTTATAATGGCGGGCATCCCACCCACGCTGACACTGTGACCGCACACATATCGCATTCAACTGATGGCCCGACGCCGGACGACCGGGCTTCTAGCGCAACCTCGTTGGCCCGCCGGCTGCGCGCTCCGGTGGGGGCGGCGCTGGGGCTGGCGGCGGTGGTGGTGGCGCTGCTGGGGCCAGGGCTGTGGCCGGGGCGCGTGCTGGCGCCTTCTGATAGCATCTTCGCCACCCCGTTCTTCGCCGAAGCTGCGCCGGCCGGGTTCACGCTGCCGGCCAATCCCTTGCTATTCGACCAAGTTTATCAATTCATCCCGTGGCACTACGCCGCCTGGCAGGCGGTGCAGGCCGGGCAGTGGCCGTTGTGGAACCCCGATAGCTACACCGGCACCCCAGTGGCCGCCACGCAGCAGAGCGCGATCTTCTTCCCGTTACACCTGCTGGTGTGGCGGCTGCTGCCCTACCCGGCCACGTTGGCGGCCATCGCGGCGCTAAAGCTGTGGCTGGCGGGGCTGCTCACCTACGCCCTGGGGCGGCACTACCGCTGGCGCTGGGCGGCGGCGATGGTGATGGCCATCAGCTTTATGGCCTCGAGCTACATGGTCAGCTTCTTGGGGCATCCGCACACCAACGTGGCGATGTGGCTGCCGGGGCTGATCTTGGCCGGCGAACGGCTGGTCACGGCGGAGACACGCGGCCGGCAGTGGGCGGGGGTGGGCTGGCTGGGCCTGGTGATCGGTCTGATGATTACCGGCGGTCACCTTGAGACCACCATTAACTGCCTGATGCTGCTGGCTCTGTACTACCTGGTGCGCTGGGTGCAGGTGACGCGCGGCGCGGGCCAGACCTGGGCGCGGCGGGTGGGCCGGCTGCTGCGGCCAGGGCCGGGCGTGGCGCTGGGCCTGGCGCTGGGGGCGGTGCAACTGCTGCCGTTTCTAGAGTGGCTGCCACTCAGCGCCGAACTGGGCAACCGCGCCCCAACCGGCTGGCACTGGCTACACCCCGATCTGCTGAAACACTTGCTGTCGCTCGGCCTGCTGTTCTACCCCAATCTATATAACAACCCGAGTTGGGACTACCCCTACTGGTCGTTCCTGCTGAACTGGGCCAACTATAACGAGCTGGCGGTGTACGTCGGCGCGCTGACGCTGGCGCTGGCGGGCGTGGCGCTGTGGGGGCTGCGGCGGTCGCGCAGCGCCATTGGGTGGGCGTGGCTGATCGCGGGCGGCCTGGCGCTGGGCGCGGCCTTTCACTGGCCGGTGCTCGATTGGCTGAACGAACTGCCGGGGCTGAACCTGGTGACCGGCAATCGGCTGCGGCTGGTGGTGTCATTTGCCTTGTGCGTGTTGGCCGGGCTGGGCGCGGAGGCGCTGTTCGCGCGCGAGGCGGCCGTGAGCCGGGTGGCGCGCCGGCGCTGGCTGGCGCTGAGCAGCGTGGGGATCGCGCTGGGGCTGGCGCTGATGGTGGGCGCGCAGCAGCGTGGGGATCGCGCTGGGGCTGGCGCTG
>JBBRZY010000114.1:0-9635 GCA_038252885.1 Anaerolineales bacterium
GAGTGGCGCTACGACGCCGCCACCGGCCGCTACGCCCGCTGGATGGACACCGAAGTGGAAGGCACGCTCGCGCCGCAGACCGACGCGCTGAACGGCGAGCAACTGACGTCCGCGAACGTCGTGGTGCTGTACGCCAACCACGTCACGAGCGACATCCCGGAAGACTTCGGCAACGGCGGCCACTGCGGCTACGAGATTCAGCTGTGGACCACCGGCCCGGCCCGCATTTTCCGCGATGGCCAGATGTATGAAGGCACCTGGGTGCGCAACGTGGTCAGCGATGTCATCATCCTGCTGGGCGCGGACAACGCCGTCATCAACCTCAAGCCCGGCAATACCTGGTTCGAGCTCGTGGACCTCGACTCGCCCACCACCACCGCCGATGGGCTGTTCAGCACGCGCTTCAAGGGGCCGTCGCAGTCGCAGAACTGCCCGGTCAGCTAGCGGAGCATGTCCGCGTTGGCCGCTGCGTTTGCGTTTCTGCTCCACCTGGCGGCCTGGGCCGTGGCGGGCGTCCTGCTGGCCTTCTCGCTGCGGCGCGCCCTGCTGCTGGTGGCCGCGTTCTGGCCCGCCCGCGCCGCTGATGCAATCACCCCGGCCGCGTCACCGTTCGTAACCCTGCTGATCCCCTGCCGCAACGAGGCCGCCGCGCTGCCGCGCCTGTGGGGCGCACTCGATGCGCTGGACTACCCGCGCGACCGGCTGCGCGCTGTGCTGGTGGACGACGGCTCGACCGATGCCAGCGCCGCGCTGGCCCGCGCCTGGGCCGCGACCCGGCCGTGGGCGCAGGCGCTGGCCCTGGCCGCCAACAGCGGCAAGGCCCAGGCGCTCAACGCCGCGCTGCACGCGCTCGACCCGCGGCCCGAAGGGGTGCACGACGTCATCGTGATCTACGACGCCGATCACCTGCCCGCGCCGGCCTCGCTCAAAGCGTTGGCCGCCGCCTTCGCCGCCGACGATGTGGCGGGGGCCAGCGGGCAGATGCGGGTGAGCAACGGCGGGGCCAGCCCAGCCGCCGCCTACGCCGCCATCGAGTCGCTCGTCAACCAGTTCATCACCATGCGCGCCAAAGATCGGCTGAGCCTGGCCCCCGCCCTGCTCGGCTCCAACTGCGCCTATCGCGGCGCGGCGCTGGCAGCCGTGGGCGGATTCGCGCGCGGCGCGCTGCTCGAAGACAGCGACCTGACCGTGGCGCTGGCCCAGGCCGGGTGGCGCACGCGCTTCGTGCCGGAGTCGGTCTCCGACCACCGCGCCCCGCTGACCCTGGCCGGCTACGTGCAGCAGCACCTGCGCTGGAACCGCGGCTTTCATCAGGTCAGCGCCGGGCGGCTGGGCGCGCTCTGGCGGCGGCCGGGGCTATCGCCGCTGTATAAGCTGGAGCTGACCTTCTTCGCGTTGGGCTACGCCGACCGGCTGGCGCTGTTGGCCGGCGCGCTCTTCACAGCGATTGACCTGCTCCGCCCCGGCACGTTTGGCTTCCCCTGGCCGGTGTGGCTGATCTACTTCGGCCTGCCCGCGCTGGAGATGGTGGCCGCGCTGGCGCTGGCCGGCGAGCGCCCGGCAGCCTTCGCACGGCTGGCGGTAGTGCCGTTCTTCTTCGCGTTTGATATCGCCATTGCGGTCTGGTCGGCGCTGCAAAGCGCCCTGCGCCGCCCCACCCATTGGACCGCCACTGAGCGGCCGGGATAATGTCACCTGCGATGCTGAAGCTCTCGTTAGTTGTGCCGGTGCTCAACGGCGGCTCCGCCTTCACCCGCTGCCTGAGCGCCCTGGCCGAGGCCCGCGCCGCCTGCGCCGACCTGGCCGCCACCGAGTTGATCGTAGTGGATGACGGCTCAAACGACTCAAGTGTGACGCTGGCCCGCAGCGCCGGCGCGCGCGTGCTGGCCACCCCGGCCCCCGGCCGCCACGGCCCCGCCGCCGCCCGCAACCTGGGCGCGCGCGCCGCCACCGGTGAGTATGTCTTCTTCGTGGATGCCGACGTGGCGCTGCACCCGGACGCCCTGCGCCGCGCCGCCGTCGCCTTCGCCGCTGACCCCATGCTCGAAGCGGCCTTCGGCTCGTACGACGACAAGCCCGGCGCACCCAACTTCCTGTCGCAGTACAAGAACTTATTGCATCACTACGTCCACCAGCACGCGCACATTCAGGCCAGCACCTTCTGGACCGGCTGCGGCGCCATGCGGCTGAGCACCTTTCACGCGCTGGGCGGCTTCGACGAGGTGACCTATCGCCGGCCGAGCATCGAGGACATTGACCTGGGCTACCGGCTGCGGCGGCGCGGCGGCGAGATACAGCTGCTCAAAGATATGCAATGCGTCCACCTCAAGCGCTGGACCGTCGGCAGCCTATTGCGCTCCGACCTGTTCGAGCGCGGCCTGCCGTGGACCGTGCTGCTGTGGCGCGAGAGCCGCGCCCGCCGCACCAGCGAGCCGCTGCTGGCCACCGGCGATCTGCTGCGCCTGCCCGACCCGACCCTGGCCCGCCGGCCGTTCCTGCTCGACCTGAACTTGCAGACCTCCAACCGCCTGAGCGTGGCGCTGGCGGCGCTGCTGGCCCTGCTAGTGGTCTTGCTGCCCTGGCAGCCGCGCCTGCCGGCCCTAGGTTTGTTGGGGTGGCCGCTGTTGCTGCTGCCGGTGGTGCTGCTGTTGGCCCTCAATTGGCAGTTGTATCGGTTCTTCACGCAGAAGCGCGGGCTGGCCTTCACGCTGGCCGTCATCCCCTGGCACTGGCTGTACTACTTCTATAACAACCTGAGCTTCGGTCTGGGCACGCTGCTGTACTTTGTGCGCGGCGTGCGCCCCGTGGCCGACGACGGCGCGCTGCCCGCCCCCACCCCCGACGCATGAGCGCCACCCTATCCCGGCTGGCGCGCGCCCCCGGCCTGCCGATCTTTCTGCTGACGTTGGCCGTGTATGTGGCGCTGGTGCCGTGGCTGGCGCGCGTGTGGCAGCGCAGCGGCGATGAGCCACACTACCTGCTGGCCGCGCACAGCCTGGCCCACGACGGCGACCTGGACCTGAGTAACAACTACGCCCAGCGCGACTACGCCGCCTTCTACACCGACTACTACCTCAACCCGCATGTGCACATCCGCGCCGACGGGCAGCAGGTGTTGACCCACAACCTCGGCCTCAGCTTCGCTGTCGCACCCGCCTACGCGCTGGGCGGACTGCCGGGCGTGCTGTATTTTCTGGCGCTGGTGGGCGCGCTGGTGGCGACCAATATCTTTCTGCTCGGCTACGACCTGACCGGCCACTGGGTCGCCGCGGCCGTGGGCGCGCTGGCGCTGGCCTTCACCCCACCGCTGCTTTGGTATGTGTTCCTGGTCTACCCAGAGTTGCTGGCTGGGCTGGGGCTGATCGTGGCGGTGCGTATCGCAGTCGCGCCGCTGCTCGCGAAAGACGCGGCCCGCCCGTTGGGGCTGAGCGGCGTGCTGCAGTTCGGGCTGGGGTTGGCGCTCTTGCCCTGGCTCTCGTCGCGCTTCTTGCCGGCGATGGGACTGCTGCTGCTGTGGGGGCTGTGGCAATCCTGGCAGCCTGGCAAGCTGGCGCTGCGAAGCACGGCGTGGTTGGCCGCCGTG
This sequence comes from Anaerolineales bacterium, assembly GCA_038252885.1. Lineage (GTDB taxonomy): Bacteria > Chloroflexota > Anaerolineae > Anaerolineales > UBA6663 > JADZEK01. Next base: position 3,584 of record JBBRZY010000114.1, read on the forward strand.
GCACTGGCCGGCGCGGGCCTGGTGGGCTACATGCTGTTCAGCGCCTGGCTGTACGGCAGCGCCTCGCCGGCCGCCTCGTACGCCGGGCCGATCCCGCTGGCGGTAGAGCAATCGTTCGCGCTGCTGCGGATCGGGCGGGGGCTGCTGGGTTGGCTGTTCGACACGCAGCGCGGGTTGCTCATCACCGCGCCGATCTACATTGCCGCGCTGTGGGGCGCGGGTTTGCTCTGCCTCCGCAAGCCGCTGGTGGGCGCGCTGGTGCTGCTGCCGTTTGGCGCGGCACTGCTGCCGGTGGCGGTGTGGGGTGGGTTCTGGCAAGGCTGGGAGTACTCGGCCCGCTTTCTGATCGCCGCGCTGCCGCTGTTGGGCGTCGGGCTGGCTTACTGGTGGGCAGCGGGAAGGCGCGCCGTGGTGGTGCCGGTCACCGCCGCGCTGCTCGCCGTCAGCGTGGTCACTGGCGCGTGGGTCGTGGCCCAACCGCTGCGCGGCCTCATCAGCAGCCCGGTGGCGCAGTGGCCGAGCCTGAACCTGGCCGCGCTCGTGCCGGCCATGGCGCGCTATGCCTTCATCCCGGCCGGCACCGGCGCGGCCGTGGGCGCGGCAATCACCAGTGACGCAACCACCACGGCGCAGGGCGGCGCGGTGCGGACTACTTTGAGCGCGACGCCCACCTGGCAGACGGCGGTAGGCGAAAGCGGCCTCGTGCTGCGCCAGGTGGACCTGCCCGAGTTCCCGTTCGGCTGGTACAGCGCGGTGCTGCCATTGGTCGCGCCCGACGCCGCGCCCAACGCCGCCGTGGCGCGCATCAGCGTGTTCTCGCCCAGCGGCGGCGAGTATTTCGCGGCGACGATTTACGCCCGCGACCTGCCCGCCGATGGCCTGTATCGCTTTGGCTTTCACAGCCCGCTCTACAACGGCTGGGGCTTTCCGCCGACCGTGCTGGTCAGCGCCACCGGGCAGGCCGCGCTGAGGGTCGGGCTGCTGGCGATCTCGCCGGACCTGACCCACTCGCTCGGCCTGGCCGCGCTGTGGCTGGTGGGGTTAATGGTGGTGGGCGTGTTGGTCGTGTGGGGCGCGAAGCAAGTGACGGAGCAGCGCCTCGCGCCGCGCCCGCTGTTGAGCGCCGCGCTGGCGGTGGTGGCGCTGGGCAGCTTCGGATGGTCGCTTCTGCCGCCGACCCGCACTATCGCCACGGTGGAGGTGCAGCGCACGGTGGGCGACGTAATGGCCGACCCGGCGGCCTACCGCGGCCAAACGATTGCGGCCAACCCCGCCGAGGGGCACGAGGCCGGCAAGCTGGCCTACTCTTTCCCCGAGTTGTACGCGGCGGGCGTTTACCGGCTGACCATCAGCGCGGCGGTGCTCCCGAGCGACTCTGCCCTCGCGCCCGACACGGTGCTGGCGACCGTGCGCGCCATCGGCACCGACGCCGCGTTGGTGGCGCAGAAGTGGGTAGTCACCGCCGCCGACCTGCCGGCGGACGGGCAGTATTACACATTGAGCTATGTGTTTGTGAACCCGGCGGCGGAGGGGCTGACGTTCTTCGTGGACTACGAGGCGGCGGCCGGGCTAAAGCTGGATCGCTTCATTATCACGCCCGGTCAATAAACGCGGCGTGCCACAATTGCGTGCTGAGCACGCCCATCAACACGCGGCTGTGATCGGCCTGCCCAGCCCGGTGCGCCGTAAAGCGCGCCCGCACGGTTGGCAGGTGAAACAGGCCGGCCTGCTTGATGGCGGCATCGGTCAGCACGGCCTCGGCCCAGTCTGGCAGGCGGGCGCGGCGCAGCCAGGCGGCGTGCGGCGCGGCCAGCCCCTGCTTGCGGCGGGCTAAGATTTCCGGCGGCAGCTTGGCGCGCATGGCTTCGCGCAGCAGCCCCTTCGGCTCGCCCCCCCGGTACCCGGCCCCCACCAAATAACTGGTCGGCAACTGCGCGGCGTACTCCCACAGCAGATGGTCGAGGAACGGCACGCGCGCCTCGATCGAGTTCGCCATGCTCATCCGGTCGACCTCGAAGTTGATGAAGTCCACCAGGCGCGTGTGCGTCTCGAAGTACTGAAACTGCCGGAACGGGTCGCGCCCATCCGCCCCAGCGCCCAGCGTGTGCGGCCACTCGGCCAGCAGGTCGCTCGTCTCAAACAGGGCCGGCGACAGGACGGCAAGGCTGGAGATACCTGGCTTCTGCCACACCTGGTAGCGCCGTAGCGCATCGCGCTCGCCGCTGCGCAGCACCCGCCGCCCGGCTGCGCTGATGGGGGCCGGGCTGCCAGCCACCAGCGCCCGCAGCGGGCCGGGCAGCCCCAGCAGCCGTTGCGCCTGCGCATCACCCTGGAACCAATGATAACCGCCCAACAGCTCATCCGCGCCCTCGCCGGTGAGGATGACCACCAGCCCGGCCGAGCGGCAGGCCTCGTACAGCAAGTAAATCGGCAGCGCGGTGGCGGCGGTCTGCGGCTCTTCCAGGTGCCGCAGCACTTCGGGATAGCGCTCAAAGTCCGCCTCGGTGAATTGCACCTGATGATGCTGCGTGCCCAGGTGCTGCGCGGCCAGCGTGGCGTAGCGCGCCTCGTCGTAGCCTTCGACCTCGAAGCCTATGTTGAAGGTGTGCAGCCGCTCGGTCGCCATGCCACACAGCAGCGCCGCAATCGAGGTCGAGTCGAGCCCGCCGCTGATGAGCGCGCCCAGCGGCACCTCGCTCATGCGCTGTTCGCGCACCGCCCGTTCTAAGTGCGTGCGGATGCCCTCGACCGCTTCGGCGTAGCTCGGCACTTGCGGCGCGTGGCCGTTGGCGGCGGGCGGCGCGGGCACGTCCCAATAGCGCGTCAGCGTCACCCGGTCGCCCTCGGCCAGCAGCGTGTGCGCCGCTGGCAGCTTGTGGATGCCGTCGAACGCGGTGTGCGGCGAGGGGATGAAGCCGACCGCGAATAGCGCCCGCAGCGCGGCCCGGTCCGGCTGCGCCGTCGCCCGCAGATCGAGCAACGGTTGAATCTCAGACGCGAACGCCAGCCCGCCGCCGGGCAGTTGGGTGTAATACAGCGGCTTGACGCCGAACCGGTCACGGCCGATCAGCAGCCGCCGCCGCTGCGTATCCCACACGGCAAACGCAGTGATGCCGCGCAGGTGGCTGGCGCAGTCGGCCCCCCACTGCTCGTAGGCGTGCGCGATGACCTCGGTGTCGCCGTGGGTCTTGAAGGCGTGGCCCAGCGCTTCTAGCTCGGCCCGCAAGGCCAGATAGTTGTAGATCTCACCGTTCTGGATGGCCCACACCGCCTCGCCCTCGGTCGCCAGCGGCTGCTGCCCGTGCGCCACGTCAATGATCGCCAGCCGCCGCGCGCCCAGGTAGATGCCGGCGGCCGAGTAGCTGCCCTTCTCGTCCGGCCCGCGATGTGCGAGCCGGTTGAGCACGACCGACAGGTCGGGCTTGGCCGAGTTGTTAGGCGTGAAGAGGCCGAGGATGCCGCACATGAGGCTAAGGAGAGAAAAAGGGAAGAGAAAGAGAAAAAGGTAGGGCCAACGGGCGGAGGGGGTCGGAGGTCATGTGCGTAGTGCGCTGGTTGTCGCCAGCAGATAGGTGCGCATCGCGCCCTTGCCCTTGACCTCGATCAACCCACGATCTTCAAAGGCATGGCGGTCTTTCAAGAGCGCATAGACCGCCCCGGTCACCTGAATGCGCCCTGGTAGCCCGTGCGACTCCATGCGGCTGGCGGTATTGATGGTGTCGCCCCACAGATCATAGACGAACTTCTTCTCGCCAATCACCGCCGCCACGGCCGAGCCGGTGTTGAGCCCAATCCGCAGGCTCAGACTGAGGCCCCGGTCAGCGTTGAACTGATTCATTTCAGCCAGCATGGCCCTGGCGAACTCCAGGAGGACATGCGCGTGGTCGGCCACGGCGTTGGGCGCGCCGGCCACCACCATGTAGCCGTCGCCGATGGTCTTGATCTTCTCCAGGCCATGGCTTTCCACCAGCCGGTCAAAGCGGCTGAAGACATCGTTGAGATAATCAATTGTGGCATCGGGCGTCAGCGGCTCACTCCACTGGGTGAAGCCGACGATGTCGGCAAACAACACGGAGATGTCATCAAATTTGTCGGCAATGGGTGACTCGCGATGTTTGAGGCGCTTGGCAATCGGCCCTGGCAGAATATTGAGCAACAGGCGATTGGCCCGGTCGCGCTCGGCCAGGGCGGCGTTCACGAAATAGGCCGCGAACACGAAAATCACTGCCGAGCCGATGCCCAGGTTCATCAGGAAAAACAGCAGCCGGGTTTGGGCAGTCACCGCCTGGCCGTGCGCCGCGAAATAGTCGTTGAAGGCCACCGTGACGATCAGATTGACCAGAAAGGCGAGAAACCAAAGGGTGGCGCGGCGGGTGGACTGAAACATCAGCGCGATGATCGGACCCAAGAGGGACCAGAGAATAACCATGCCCGAGTCAAACACGCCGCCAATGCTCCACTGGATGAGCAGCGTGAGGTACATGATGCAAATGATCTGCGCGTAGACGGCGTACTGGTGGTTGCGGGTGACGTGCGCCAGCGCCAGCGCGCCGCCGACAATCAGCGTGAACAGGGCCGGCAGGGCTGCCGTGAGACCCGGCCCAAACACGATCAGGTACATGGCCGCCCAGACGATTCCGGCCACCGAGCAGCAGCCCGCCACCAGCAGGATCGCAAATTTCTCCAGCCGAATCTCGTCCGTGTCGTGGGGGGAATATGCGAAGTCAATCCGCTGGTTGAGGTGCGCCATGGTGGTAATCGGCTGCGGCCGGCTCAGGCCGGGAACCGCAGCATCGTCACAAAATCTTGATAGTTCTCGCCGTCCTCGAAGTACGGCTGGCCGGCGAGTGTCACCCAGGCGTGGCCGGCCACATCGCGGTCGGCCTCGCCGCCCTTGAAGCGCGCCCCAAAGTTCAGCGTCAGCGGCACGCCCGCGCGGCGCAGATAGTGGTAGCGCACCAGGCTCCGGCGCAGGCACAGCCCCAGCGGCGAGCGGCGCTCCCACAGCGCGGCGGCGTCGGCCAGGCGGCGTACGGCCGGTGCACTCAGCGACAAGTCAGTGGCGGCGGGCGTCTGCGCAGCCACCACACTCGGCAGCGGCGCATCCAGCACATTGGGCAGGTTGCGCACATACGCCTGCATCTCGGCGTACACGCGCCGCTGCGCCGGGTCGGCCAGGGCAGTGAGCGCGGCCAGGCCGGTGAGGGTGTTGCGCAGGCGCGTGGCGAGGCCGCTCATGGCGCCGGTCAGACCGCCAGGCCCTCTTTGCTCAGGTCGGCCGCCAACTCCAGCAGGTCGGCCAGCACCATCTCGGGCGGCGCGCTGTACTCGGCGGCGATGGTTTGGGCGCAATCGTCAATCGTGCGCTGCCCGTCCAGCAGGTTCCAAAAGGCGGTGCCCACATCGTTGAGCGAGTAGTACACGCCGGACTGCAAGTGAATCAGGATGGCCTCGCCGGCCACCTCTTGAAATGTGGCGTCGGGCGAATGGCGCAAGCGGGTCTGAGTATCCAAGCCTTATCTCTCCCTGACTGAGCTATACTGCGGCCCGTGGAAACCGGCAGCCGGCAGTGGCAATTACATGATTTGGTCGTCGCGGGCCAGTGGCAGGGCGCGGCGTTGGGCGAGCGCTGGGCCGCCACCTTTGCGCCCTGCCCGCCCGCCCGCACCGAGGCCGATCTAGCCATCGCGCTGGCGCTGGCCGAGGCCGTGCCCCTCCGGCCGGAGGGCGAGCCCGACTTTCAGCAGGGCGACTTGCTGGCCTACTACCTCGACCCAGCCAGCGGCGAAGTGGTGGCGCACTTTCCGCGCTACGGCCAACTGCGGCTCGACCTGGCCCATGGCTACACCGAAGGCGCGCTGACCGAAGCCGGCCTCGCCACCTACGGCGTGTTTGAAGATTTGCTCGCCATCAGCCTGTCGCCCCACTTGCGGCGGCGCGGGCAGTTTCTGTTGCACGCCTTCGCGGCCTGCCCCGCGCCGGGCGCGCCAGCCGTGCTGATCGTCGGCGACATTGGCGCGGGCAAAACCACCACCGGCCTGAGCCTGCTGCA
>JBBRZY010000115.1:0-9609 GCA_038252885.1 Anaerolineales bacterium
GGCGGGTTGTTGGTCGAGCAGCGCGGCCTGTAAGGCCTCCAGCGCGTGGATGCGATTGGCGTTGCTGGCGCGGGCCAGCGTGCGGGCGGCGGCGCGGGCAGCCTGCCCCATGGCGTTCAGATCGGTCATGCGCCCTCCGGGCGGCCCTCGCGCAGCACGAGGTGGTTGCGGTGAATCACCTCGTCGCCGTACGAGAAGCCGAGTATGGTTTCGATGGCGGCCGAGCGCTGCCCCTGCAAGCGGGTGACATCGCCGGCGTCGTAATTGACCAGGCCGCGCGCCAGCTCATGCCCGGCCGCGTCGAGCACGGCCACGGGGTCACCGCGCTCGAACGGGCCGCGCACTGCGGTGATGCCGACCGGCAATAGGCTGCTGCCGCCGCGCAGTGCGCCGGCCGCGCCCTGATCCACAATCACTTGCGCGTGCCCATCCCAGCCAGCCCAAATGAAGCGCTGGCGGCTGTCGAGCGCGGTGGTCAGGGCCGGGAAACGCGTGCCAATGGCCTCGCCGCCGGCGGCCCGCGCCACCACGTTGGGCTCGCGACCATGCGCGATGATGGTGGTGGCCCCGCCGCGCCGCGCAAGGTCGGCGGCCTGGAGCTTGGTAACCATGCCGCCCACGCCCAGGCCGCTATCCGACTGGCCGGCCGCCGCCCACAATTCGGCCGGGATTTCGGGAGCGGCCACTTCGGTGACGAGTTGGGCGGCGGCGTCGTGGCGCGGGTCGCTGGTGAACAGGCCGGGCTGATCGGTCAGCAGCAAGAGCAGGTCGGCGTCCACCAGGCCGGCGACCATAGCCGAGAGGTTGTCGTTATCGCCGACGCGGATTTCCTCGGTGGCGGTGGTGTCGTTCTCGTTCACAATGGGCACCACGCCTTGCTCAAGGATAGCGGTGAGGGTCATGCGGGCGTTGAGGTAGCTGCGCCGGCGCGAGAAGTCGCCCCGGGTGAGCAGCACCTGGGCCACGGTCTGGTTATACAGACCGAACAACTGCTCATACAGCGCCATCAGGCGCGGCTGGCCAACGGCGGCGAGCATCTGGCGCGGGAGGATCGCGCTCGGCACGTTCGGCAGGTTCAGCCGCTCGCGGCCGGCAGCGATGGCCCCGGACGAGACCAGGATGACCTGTGTGCCGCCGGTGACCAGCGCGGCCATCTGGCGCACCAGCTCGACGATGGCAGAGGGCGCCAGGCGCGGCGTGCCGGCCGTGAGGGTGGACGTGCCAAGCTTGATGACGACGCGGCGGTAGGTGTGAGCGAGCATGGGAGTCAACATGAACGTCGCCGGTTGAGGCGAGCGCATAGGGTGAAGGTGCGAGCGCCGATTATACCGGCGGCAACTCGACGGGCGGCAAGATGACGGTGGGCGCGCCGCCCGCAGCCAGCGGGCGCTTGAAGTAGAAACGGTTTCCGTATTGGCCGGAGACCGAGACCAGCTCCCAGCCATCCGCGCCCAGGCGGTCCATCAAGCGGAAGGCGGCCACCCAGTCCTTGTCGCCCTTGAGCGTCTTGTCGCGCTTGATGGGCTCGCCGGCGCTGGCGAGCGGGTAGCGATACAGCCATTTTTCGGCGTCGGGTCCAACGGAACAGTATTCCCACGGTTGTTGCATGGCGGCTCCTATTCAGGCTCGATAGTGAAGGTGAGCGGGTAGCCGGCGCTGCGGGCGAGCGTGTGCGCTTTGCCGACGCGGTACTTGGCTTCTTCGAAGGGCAGGGTCATGACGTAGGCCGCGCCGGTGAGGTGAGCGCGCATCATGACCACGGTGGCGTCCGCGCCGGCCAGGTGAAAGACGGCCCGCAGTACGGCCAGGACGTAATCCATGGGCGTGAGGTCGTCGTTGTGGATGATGACGCGGTAGGGCGGCTCAAGCTCCGTCTCGGCGACGGGCAACTCGTCGAGGCGGATTTCGCGCTCAGTTTCGACTTCGATGTCGGGGGCGGCAGGGGCTTCGGCCATGCCGGTAGGTTACCCGCGAAGGGGGGGCGGCGTCAAGGGGCGGCGGCGGGCCGGTGGCTGACCACTCCCGGAACTATAACTTGTCATTTCGACCCCGCCTCTACTCTGGGCGTCGCGGGCTGGATCGACCGCCCAGCGTGGCTCTCGGAGAGACAATAACGCCGCTTAGAATTCAAGCGGCGTTATTGTCTTAGTTGTTGACTGGGCCCACTGTCACGATTGTTCCAAGCCAGGCCGGGGAGCCACGCGGCGTATTATCGAACGACGGGTTTTAGGCGCCGATGCCCTGGCGTCCGACGTTGCCTTCGACACGCTCGCGGCGATAGACGAGCTCACCGGCCAGTTCCAGGCCTTCATATTCAGCCTTGGTCAGCACGATGTTCTGGCCGGCCACCAAGTCATGCAGTTTGGGCAGCAAGGTCGCATATTGCGCGAGGTTGAGGCCGCGCCTCAGGTCGGCATCGTGATTGGCCAGCAGATCCTCTACCGCGTGCTTGGTATTGTCGGTCTTGGGGATGCGGTAGATCGGGGCGCCCGAGTCTGAGACGCCCTCTTTGGCCTCTCGGGTCAGGTCGTAAAACGTGTGGCCGCCGCCTTCCATCTTTTTCTTGTTCATGGCGTCGGTCATCAATTGGATTTCTGAGTACATCCAAAAGCCGGGGCTTTGGTTGGACTGCGTGAGGGGTTGATCGAACGCCCAATGGATGACGGGCGTTAGATACTTAATGTCGCCATAGCCGACCATGTCGCCGGGGCTTTTGCGCTTGTCGGGTTGAAAGCCATCTTTCCGTTGCGTGCCGCCAACCCCGATTTGGGTAAAGGCCATGATCCGGCCGGCGCGATCGTCAAGATATTCCTGGGCCAGGGTCAGGGCCTGGACGCTCCGGCATTTGATGGTGCCGCGCAAGACATCTTTCATGTCGGCGACCGTCTCGCCCTTCATGCGCCCCTTGGCCTTATCTGTGGCGCTCTGCAATTCCTTGGTAACATGTTGAAAAGTCGGATCGCCGTTCGTGCAGCCGCCGGGGATTTGAAAATTGACGTAATCCACGACCTCCGTGATAAGTTCCTTGAAGTCAGCGCTGGCGAGAACGGCGTGACTGATGAGCTGGTTGACTTGCCTTTCCAGCTCAGCGGCCGGGGTTACATTGGTTGTCTGGGGGGTGGTGGTCATGCCCAAGACATCGTTGGGTTGCGAGAAGGAGTCTTGCTCGTTGACGCCCGCGCGTTGGATCGCCTGCGCGCCGGCCGCCTGGCGTTGAATCGACTGCTGCACAGCCTGGTTACCATAGCGGCGCTGCAGTTGCAACAATTGCGCGGGCGAGCCGGACTTCGGCGCGGGGCGGGCTGGGGCGGGGGTAGTTGTCGGCGCGGGTTTAGCCGCCTTGGCTATTCTTGTTGATTGTGTGGCGCGCGTAGTGGCCATGCTATCTCCCGGTCATTCTGAGACCCCCAGCGTACGGCCGCTCCACCAGAGCGGTTCGCCGTGGGTCGGCGTTCTACCAATAGCTTTGATAAGGCCAATGATAGATTAGGACAGGGCGGACGGCAAATGGCAATCGGCGCTGACCCCCAAGGCCGGCACGCGTCAGTTGGCTGCGCGCTGCATAAACATCCAGCGGTGGCCCTCCAGGTCCTCAGCGCGGTAGCGGCGAGCGGGCGGGCCATCTTCGGGATCGCTGAGGATGACGGCGCCGGCCTGTTTGGCACAGGCATAGTGGTCGTCGAGGTTGTCAACATAGACCATGACGCCATCCACCACCCAGGGCACCTGCGACCAGCGATTGGCGGCTGCACTGGTTTGGCGGTGGCGGCGCGGGCTTTCGTAATCGGGCGTGGGGGTCGCCAGCATAATGAGGCCATCGCCCGCTTCCATTTCGCCATGCATGAGTACGCCGCTGTCGTCAACCAGGCGCGTGCGTTCGCGGAAGCCAAATGCCAAGGCCAGCCAATCCAGGGCGGCTGGGCCGTCTTCGTAGGCAATCATGGGGATGACGTCGGGCACGAAGTCCTCCTTCTATCTTTTGGCTATCGGGGTGCTTTGGTTGCAGGCCTGCGGGTAAGAATATACGGCACTGGGCCAAGGCGTCAAGCGGAATGTTCGCCGGATTCTTCGCGCAATAGGTCAGGCAGCGCGGCCAGGCGGGTGATTTGCCGCCAGGGCTGCTGGCCTGCGACCGGGCCGGTGCGAACGAGCGCGAGGCGCGCGCCGGCGGCGGCCACCCAGGGGATGACGAGCGGGCTATCATCCACGAAGATGGCTTGCGCCGGCGCGACCTGGGCGTCGGCCAGCAAGCGGGTGTAATACTCGGGACGGCCCTTGTGCGTGTTGATCAGGTCGGGGCCGTAGAGCCGGACGAAGCAATCGCGGACGCCCATGCCTGCCAGATAGCCGTCCAGCACATCCGACGCTTCTCCGGACGCGGTATGCAGCGTGTAGCCGCGCGCGTGCAGCGTGCGGATCGCCTCAACCGCGCCGGGAAAGGCTGAGCGCACGCGGCGGGTGATGACGTGGCTGGCCTGCCGCCCCAGGGCCGCGCAGCGCTCGTCGGGCGGGGCGGGCACGCCGACCAGGGCGCACATGCGCTGCATCCAATCGAGCTGGTAGCGGTAGTCAAAGTCGACATAGTCGGGCGAGGCGTCCAGCCGCGTCTGCCACTCGGCGGGTGTCAGCATCGCATCAAGCACTTGCCGATTGGCGTCGGCCCAGGCTTCCAGCGTGCCGCCCAGCAGCGGGGCAAACAGTTCGCCCACCAGGCGCTGCCACTGCGGGCCGCGCACGCGGTTGTCGTTCATCACGCCGCCGTCGTCGAAGAATAGTACGGGCAGGGGCACGAGAGTCTCCTGGTTCGGGCCAATGGCGCTATTGGAGCCTCGCGCGGTGTTTGTTACCGACCCGATAACACGCGGGTGACGTTACTCCGCCACCGGGTTCTCCAGCCACAACTCGCCGACCGACAGGCGCACGGTGTCGCCGGGGCGCAGGGACGTGTCGTCGGGCGGGACGATGCCGGTGCCGGTCATCAGGAAAACGCCCGCCGGGAAATCGAGCTCGCGCCTGAGAAAGCTGATCAGGTCATCGAGGCTGCGCTGGATGTGCTTGGTGTTGGTTTCACCTTTGAAGTGCGGCGCGCCGTCGCGCCAGACCTCCAGCCCGATGGTCAGATTCGTCATCTTCTCCGCGGAGGCCAAACGGATGGCCGGCCCCAGCGCGCACGCCCCGTTGTAGACCTTGGCCTGTGGCAGGTAGAGCGGGTTCTCGCCCTCAATGGAGCGCGACGAGACATCGTTGCCGGCGCAGTAGCCGACAATCTCGCCCAGCGCGTTGGCCACCAGGGTCAGTTCCGGCTCGGGCACGTTCCAGCCGCTGTCGGCCCGCACGCGGATGGGCTGGCCGTGGCCCTGCACCCGCCAACCGTTGGCCTTGAAGAACAACTCCGGCCGCTCGGCAGTGTAGACCTTCTGATACACGTCGGCCACCTGGCTCTCAGCCTTGCGCGCATCGCGGCTGCGCAGGTAGGTGACGCCGCTGGCCCAGACCTCCTGCGCGGCCTCAATCGGCGCGAGTAGCGGGCCGGCGGCCGCCTCGCCCGTGCGCTGGTGCTGGAGCGTGGGAACGATTGCAGAGGCCGGTTTAGCCAGCAGCGCACACAGCGTGAAGTCGGCCGGCAGCCAATGGGCGTCTACGGCCCAGCGTGGGCCGGCGGGAGACTGGTGGCGGGTGAGGTCCATGTGAGTCGCTCCTTAGAACAGCACGAGAATCGGCAGGACCACGAGAACGCTACGGCGCGGCGGCGTTAGGCGAATTGGCCCTTGATTTCGGGAATGGCAACGTCGGCGGCGGCCAGCGTCTGATCCACGTCGGCGTCAGTGTGCGCGGTAGACAGGAAGAAGTGCTCGGTCTGCGACGGGTGAAACAGCACCCCGCGCTTAAGCATCGCCCGCTGGAAGGCCGCGAAGAAGGCTGGCTTGGACTTGGCCGCCGCCTCGCGGTAGTTGGTGGCGGGCTCGTCGGTGAACCACAACTGGAACACCGGCCCCGGCCCCTGCACTACGCACGGAATGCCCTGCGTCCGGAAGCGCGAGCACAGCCCGTTCGAGAGCCGGTGGCCGAGCGCGTGCAGGCGGTCGTACACACCCGGCTGTGCCAGCCCGGCCAGCGTGGCCTGGGCGGCGGCCATGACGACTGTGCTGGTATTGTAGGTGCCGAGATAAGGCACCTGGTTGGTCGCCACCAATTCCATAATGTCGCGCCGGCCGCCGATGGCCGAGATGGGGTAGCCGCCGCCCAGCGCCTTGGCCATGGTGGTCAGATCAGGTGTGACGTTGTAGTGCGCCTGCGCGCCGCCCAACGCCAGCCGGAAGCCGGTGATGACTTCGTCAAAGATCAGCAGCACGCCATACTGGGCCGTCAGGTCGCGCAGGAATTGCAGGTAGCCGGGTTGAGCCTCAACACAGCCGCAGTTGGCCATCAGCGGCTCGGTGATCACGGCGGCGATCTCGTGGTGGCGCTCGCGCAGCGTGCGTTCGAGCACCTCCCGGTTGTTCCAAGGCTGGATGATCAGCGTGCCGCCGAGCGCCTCTGGCACGCCGGGGCTAAGCGGCACGGCGCGCGGGGCGTGGGGCAGCCCGGCGGCCGGCACCGGCGGCTTGATGCTCCACTGGATGTTCTCGCCCCAGCCGTGAAAGTGGCCCTCGAACTTGACGATTTTCTCTTTACCGGTGAACGCGCGCGCCAGCCGCAGCGCCATCTGCACGGCCTCGGTGCCAGAGTTGGAGAAGCGCACCAGGTCCACGCCCGGCACGGCCTCGACCACCTGCCGCGCCACGGCGTATTCTAGCTCCGTCGCCAGGCCCAGCATTGAGCCGCTGTCGGCCAGGGCTGCGGTGACGGCTTGTGTGACGGCCGGCGGGCGGTGACCGTGAATGAGCGGGCCGAGCGCCAGCAGGTAGTCCAGGTACTCGTTGCCGTCCACGTCGGTGAGGCGCGCGCCTTGGCCCGATTTGGCCACGATGGGGTGGCCGGCGTAGCCCGCGCCGGTGCCGCGCGCCATGCTGCCCACGCCGCCCGCCAGATATTGGCTGCCGCCCGCGTAGGCCAGTTGGGAGGCGGAATGATCAATCTCGGCCATCGGGTCACTCCGATTCTGGGGCCGGCACTATGCGCGCCGGGTGAAAATGCCGCGCCGTTCGTAGGCGGCGGCTGCCTCTTCGATCAGTTGGGCAGTGGCTTCTGCGCCGTACAGGCTGCGCACGCGCGCGGCCGTGGCGCGCAGGTCGGCGGCGCTGCGCGCGCGGCCAGGCCGCAGTTGCTCGTAAATCTCCAGCACGATCTCCTCGGGGATGGCGACCAGTTCTGCGCCGCGCCGCAGGTTTTGGGCCAGGTGTGGGCGGCCAGCCTGCTCGGCGATGTCAGCCTGGCGGCGCAGCCCTTCAGCGGAGATGCCGAAGTCGGCGGCGGTCACCTCGCCGGACAGCACGTGGTCGAGCGTCAGGTCGGCCAGCGACCGGCCGGTGGGCGTGCTCACTTGCTCGGGCTGTTTCTCGCCGACGGGATAAACGTCAGCCAAACTAGCGGACTGCGCGTTGCGCGTCGTTGCGGTCATAGAACTCGACCTCCAGGACTTCAGGGTTGCGGCCCGGGTCGACCAGCCCGGTCTCGATGGCGTACAGCAGCGCGGTCTGCACGTGGAAGCGCGCGCCCAGCGCTTGACCGCGATAGGGAATGAGCACCGGGGTGGGGGCCTGTCCCAGCGCATAGCGGGCGGCGTTACGGCCAATGGCGCGGTAGTCGTCGGCGGTGATCAGCGGCGCTTGCGAGAACAACTCCAGGTTCATGTGCGGGGCCTGATCGGCGCGGTGGATAACCGTGGCGCCCTTGCCCTGAATGCCGATACCGACGCCCGACTTTGCCAACTGCGCCGCCGTCAGCCCCAAGAATGAAGTGTCGGCGGTGTGATGTACGCGCACCACGCGCGGCAGCCCGCCGCCCTCGCGGACGCCGGCGATCAGGCTGGCGAGCACCCGGTACAGCGGCACGCCGCCAGTGGTCTTGTGCAAGCGCACGCCGAAGCCAGGGCCGAGGCCGATCACGACCTCGCGCGGGTCGTCGCCAGGGGTCGCGTCGCCCCGGCCGGTCAGCCGCCAGTGGCGCGCCTCCTGCTGGCCGGTCGTGCCCTCGGCGGACAACACCTCGGCCTTCGAGACTTCGTGGCGCATGTGGCTGATGGCCTGCCGCCGCTCGGGCGTCATCACGTAGCCCGTGCCGGGGCCGGCATACTCATTTGGGTCGTTCACGGCGCTGACCACGCGGCCGTCGCGGATGATGGCGGCGGTTTGCAGGTAGTCGCCGGTAACCCGGTGGCGGGCCATCGCCACCAGCCGTTCGGCCTCGAGCGTGAAGCCGCGCTTGGCGAGCGCGCGCACCACATCCACAAACGTCAGCCAGCGCTCGGTGACGACGGCGTTCATGCGCGCCACTTCGGCCGGCATAAAGCTGTCGGTCTCGTCGGAGCCATGGGCCACCAACACACTGCGCTGCTGGGCGGCGCTCAGGTGGCCAAGATCGAGCTCTTCCAGCACGGCGGTCATGGCGGCGATGGCGCGCGCGCGGGCGGGCAGCAGCATCTCTTCCGGCACGTGCTGCAGGCCGCCTTCTACCTGGAACTCGCGCTGGAGGGCCAGGAAGTCTTCTAGCTCTTCGGCGTTGAAGAGTGAGGCGTTGAACGAGTTGTCGTACTTGGCGATGGAGCCGAAGCCAGAGCAGATGAAGTCGGTGCCGGCCATCAGGAACGGCATGATCTTTGCGCCGACGCGGATCTCCGACTCGGAGTGGCGCGTGTCGTTGCCGGAGGCGCACTCCAGGTCGGCCAGCGCGGCCAACACGTTCTCGGCCAGCAGGGCCCAGCCGCCGCGCGCCACCGACGAAGTCAGCGGCGCGCCATCGATGCCGCCGTTCTGCGTGCCCTGCACACCCATCGCCCGCTGCAGGCAGACGCAGCGCGCCTCCAGGTAGAGCATCGACTTGCCCTCGTGGAAGCCCATGAGTAACTCGGCGCTGGAGCCGGAGGTGCAGCGCGCCTTGAGGCCGCGCGAGGCGTAAGTGGCGGTGAGGAAGGCTTTGGACCAGGGCGTGTCGTCGCCGTCGAGAAACGCGCCCTCGGTGCCGTAGACTGACATGGTCTCGGTGTACGAGGTGAAGCCGGCCAACGCGATGCGCAGCTCCTCGGCCTCTTCCAGCGAGCACTGAATCAGCACGCCGTCGCGCGCCACGACTGCGCCAACCGCGCAGGCGATGGCGTTGGTGCGGCCGTTGCGCGCCACGCGCACGGTGGTCTCGATTTCATCGAACCCGTAGAGCGCGGCGGTGGCAGCGTCGGCGGCCATCTGCACCGGGTCGTCCTTGGCGTTGGTGACGTGCGCCTGGTTGCTGGGCTGGCGGCGGCTGCGCAGCTTGCTGTTGGCGAAAGACAGTTCCAGCGTGCTCAGGTGGCCGACCACCTCGGCCAACTTGGCGGGCGTCATGCCAGCCGAGAGGCGTACTAGCTCGGCACGCGGCCAGTTCACATCGACCAGGCGGCGGGCGAACGCGCGGCTGTCAATCGCCATGGCATCAGCGGCGACGTTCAGGTCAAAGTAGTGCTGGGCGATGAAC
>JBBRZY010000116.1:0-9605 GCA_038252885.1 Anaerolineales bacterium
AGAACGCCACCATCATGGCGTAGGTCGTGGCAGCCGTGGCGTCGTCTTCACTGTCGAACTCGCTGATCAGCGCCGCCAAGCGCTGCTTGAACTCCTCCGCCCGCTCGTCGGCGATGCGGCTGAGCATCCGGCTGAGCATCATGCCGCGCGGGCGGGGGGGCGTGCCGTCTTCCAGCGCGGCGTAGCGGGCCTGCAAGCTGCGCAGCACGTCGTCGCGGGTGGTGTCGAGCGTGGCGACCAGGGCGGTGTTCAGGTTCTCT
The DNA here is from genome assembly GCA_038252885.1 of Anaerolineales bacterium. Classification (GTDB taxonomy): domain Bacteria; phylum Chloroflexota; class Anaerolineae; order Anaerolineales; family UBA6663; genus JADZEK01. The sequence goes on from JBBRZY010000116.1 coordinate 261, forward strand.
TTGCCGGCGTCGGTGTTGAAGTTGAACAAGGCCGGGTCCACTTCTACGTTGCCCGCCGTCGCTCGGTAGGTCTTTTCGACGATGTTCGCCACCTGGCGCGTGTCGGCCACCACCAGCAACCCAATCCGTTCGAGCAGGCCGAAGTGGTAGTACAGCTTGCTCGGGGCCAGCCCCAGCCGCTCGGCCACCTGCTTGACGTTTAGCGGCTCGTGCAGCAGCAATTCGATGATCTGCGTCCGCAGCGGGTCGGCGATGACCTTGAGCGTGTCATAGTCACGGACAATAAACGTTTCGCGCGGTTTAGGACTATCCATCAGTTTGTCTCTTTGTGACGGTAAAACTTTTTTCAACGATGAAATGATAATAAGAGCGCCCTGGCGGGTTGTCAAGGGGCAATCGTGAAAGTCTTGAGATTGATGGGGAAAGGCAGCTTAAAGCCGCACTGCGACGCGAAAGCCCAGGTCTGGGGCGTGGTCGTCGTCGGCGTGCCCGCCCTGGCGGCACGCGGCACGGGCGAATTCTGGCGCGGTTTTCCAGCTTCCGCCGCGCGCCACGCGGCCCCGACCCATGTCCGCCAGCGCCACCGGGTCCAAGATCGGCTCCGGGTAGGGCAGGTAGGGGGCCAGAAAGTCGCGGGTCCACTCCCACGCCAGCCCGTGCAGATCGTACAGGCCCCAGGCATTGGGGCGTTTCTGGCGCACTTGTTGCAATTGTCCGTTGGCGTTGGCCGCCGTCCAGGCGAAGTCGTCCAGGTCCGCGCCGCCATGCGCCGGCAGGCCAAAGTCGCCCACCGAGCCGGCCCGGCAGGCATACTCCCATTGGGCCTCGCTGGGCAGGTCCACCGGCAGGCGGCTGACCTCAGCCAGCCAGGCCAGGTAAGCGCGGGCGTCGTGCCAACTCACCTGCACGGCCGGGCTATAGTCGTCCCCGGTCTGCTCGCCGGCCGGCCGGTAGCGCGTGGCCCCGGTAAAGGCCGCGAACTGGGCGTTGGTGACCGGGGTTTCGCCCAGCGCAAAGGCCGAGAGCGCCACTGGATGGGTTGGCTGCTCGTCGCGCCCGCCGGTTGGGCTGCCCATGCGAAAGCGCCCGGCTGGCACCGCTACCAACGTCGGCACGGCCACGCCCAGCGCCCGCAGGCGTTGGTTTGCGGCGGCCAGCGGATCAGGCGACAGGCCGGCGGTCAAGCTGGCCCCGCTGTGTGCGTCGGCCCCGCTGCCAGGGCCGCGTCCCAGATGGTTTGCAGGCGCTCCGGCACCGGCACCGGGCGCAGCGTGCTGGTCGAAACGAATACGCCGGTTTGCAGCGCCCGCGCCGCGCGCTTGCCGTTGACCTGGATTTCGGCGGCCAGCACCCAGCGCGGCGACGCCATAGCGTCGAGCCACATGTGCCCCTCCACCTGGTCAAAGTGGCGGATCGGACGGCGGTAGTCAATTTCGGTGCGGGCCAGCACCGGGGCCAGGCCCTCGGCCAGCAGTTGCTGCAAAGGGTAATAGGTCTCGAGCACCTGGTAGCGCAGGTCTTCGAGCCAGCGAATATAGACAATATTGCTGACAATTCCGGCAAAATCCACGTCGTAGCCCTGCACGCGGATGTGGGCGCTCACCGCCAGTGGGCGGCGCTTGGGCAGGGCATGGGCGGCGAGGTGGGCCAATCGGTCATAGCGCCTCCAGTCTGGCGGCTATTATAGCGTTACTGCGGTTGCGGTTAGAGTTCGGATAGTAGTACAATCTCTGTGTGCGCGGCCACTGGCGCACTATAGTTTAGGGAGGCGAGAATGAAGAAAAGCTCTGTTGTGCTGGCCGGCGCCCTCGGCGGGTTGCTGGCGCTGGCCTTGGTACTGGCGCTGGCGGCGCACACTGGGGTCGCCCTGGCGGCTCCCGAGGCCGCCGTTGCCGCGAATATCACCGTAACAGTCAAGGCCGGCGACAACCTCGGGAAGTACACCGGCATCTATGGCGTCACGGGCGCCTCGCTGCTGGCGGCTAACAACCTGCCTAACCCCAACCTGATCTTCCCTGGGCAGGTCATCGTCATTCCGGTTGCCCGCAGCACCACCCCCAGCCTGACCACGCCCTTCTATTACACTGTGGTCGCCGGCGACACCCTTACCAGCATCGGCAGGAAGTTTGAGCTCGACGGCAGCGTGATCGCCAATGCCAACGGCCTCACCAATGACAACGTGATCTTGGGCAGCACCCTCCTGATCCCGGCTGGCCCGCACACCCACATTGCCCTGGTCGGTGAGACGCTCAAGAGCGTCGCCGCGGCGCACGGCACCACCTGGGAGAAGCTGGCGGCTTTCAACCCCAGCATCACCGACCCCGACCTGATCTTCAGCGGCCAGCCGGTCTACATCCCGGTTCAGCACAACGCCGCGCCGCTGGCGCTGCATGGCGCCGCGCCCCTGCCGCCGGCCTCTGGTCCCACGGCCACCAACACGCCCGCCGGCGGCCCGGCCCCAACGGCCACCAAGACCGCGACCCCCGGCCCCAACCCGCCTGCTGGTGGCGCGAACTTCATCAAGCTCAGCGTGCGCAGCGGCGAGAGCTTCGTGACCTATGTGGCCCGCTACGGCGTCACCGGCGGGCGGCTGCGCCAGGCCAACCCGCAGATCGCCGACCCGAACGTCATTCACCCCGGCGACACGGTCTTTGTGCCGGTGAACGTCTCGTTCTCGCCCAGCCGCACCACGCCGTTCTTTTACGTGGTCAAGGCCGGCGACACCGCCGCCTCCATCGCCACCAAGTTTGAGATGTCGGCCGCCACGCTCACCACCGCCAACCCCGGCGCAACCTTCGGCGCGGGCGCCACGATCCTCGTGCCGGCCGGGCCGCACCTGTACTCAGTCCGGCCCGGCGACACGCTCGATGGGATCGCGGTCAAGTACGGCACCACGTCCGCCTTCCTGCTGACCGGCAATCAACTGCCCGACCCCAGCGCCATCTTCGTGGGCCAGTTGATCTTCATCCCGCTGCAGCTCGACAAGTCGCCCCTGCCCTTCGACTAGGCCGCCCGGCGCGCGCACCCCAGTAAAACCAAATGGACGGGATCGGCCTCAGGCCGGTCCCGTCCATTTTTTGTTGCGGCCGTGGCCTAGGGCTTGGGCAGGCGGGTGGGCAGCTTAACCTGGAAGCAGGTGAAGCCGGGCCGCGACGTCAGCCGAATTTCGCCATAGTGCTTGTGGACGATGTTGTAGGCGATGTTGAGGCCCAGGCCAGTGCCCACGCCCGGCGCCTTGGTGGTGAAGAACGGCTCGAACACCCGCGACTGAATCTCGTCTGGGATGCCCGGCCCGTTGTCGGCCAGCTCGACCATCACGGCCTCGCCCTGCAGGCTGGTGGTGATGCGCAGTTCTGCGCCGTCGCGGCCGCTGAGCGCGTCGAGCGCGTTGTCAAGAATGTTGGTCCACACCTGGTTGAGCTCACCGGCAAAGGCCTCGATCTTGGGCAGGTTGGGCGCGTAAGTGCGGACGACGCTGATCTTGGTCTTGAGCTTGTGGCGCAAGATGATGAGGGTGTTGTCGATCCCCTCGTGCACATCCACCTCTTGCACCGGGGCGCGGTCGAGGTACGAGTACGACTTGACCGCTTTGACAATCTCAGAAATGCGCCCCGAGCCTTTAGACACCTCGTCGAGCAAACTGAAGACCCCGCTGCCCAGGCCCAGCGCCTGCGCCAGCACAGAGATCTCTGCTGAAGAAAAGGCGTCGCCCAATTGCTCAAAGTCGGCCACGGTCCAGCCGAAATTGACCAGGGTGGCGGCCAGTTCCCACGGTTCGGCCACGCCCAGGTCGGTCAGCCAGCTTTCCACCGCGCCTTCCTGGTCACTGCGGGTCAGCGGGTCGAGCGTGATCACAGCGGTGGCGCGTACGGCCATGGCCTGGCGCAAGGCGGCCAGGAGCGCCGCTTGCTGCGGGTTGAGGGCCAGCCGGTCGAGCGCGCTCATGGCGGGCTGCCACTTGGGCAGCAAGTCGCCCAACTGTGAGGCGGCGCGGCGCACGGCGGCGGCCGGGTTGTTGAGTTCGTGCGCCAGCCCAGCCGCCAGCGTGCCCAGCCCAGCCATCTTTTCTTTCTCGTGCAGCAGGGCTTCGTTCTGGCGCAGGCGGGCTGTCACAGTGTAAAGGATCGCCAGAGCGGCGGTCGGGCTGTTGGCCAGTGTCTTCTCGAACATCTCTTTCGAGATCATCAGCAGTTCGCTGTCGCGCAGCGTGCGCACGGAGGCCGAGCGCGGCGCGTTGTCGAGCAGTGACATCTCGCCGATGACCTCGCCCGGCCGGCGCACGTCTACCTTCACGTCGTGCGCCCCGGCCCGCTTGCTGACCTGCAACTCGCCGTCCAGCAGCACATACAGCGCGTCGCCCGGCGCGCCTTCTTCGATGACCAGGCTATTGGGCGGCAGGTGCAGCGTTTGCGCCTCGGCGTATAGCCGCTCCAGGTCGGGCTCGGTCAGGCCGGCAAACAGCGGCAGCCGCCGCAAGAACTCGATGCTCATTACACGGTCGCTTCGTCTAAGTCTACTTCGTCCACATAGCACCAGCGCCAGTTTTCACCGGGCTGGAAAGACTGGATGATGGGGTGCTTCGTGGCGTGGTAGTGCTTGGTGGCGTGCTTGTTTTTGGAGTTGTCGCAGCAACCCACGTAGCCGCAGGTGAGGCACAGCCGCAAGTGGAACCAGCGGTCGCCGGTCTTGAGGCAATCGACACAGCCGTCGGCCTGCGGCGTGACGTCTTGAATCTGATCCTGGTGAGTACAGGTAGGAGTGGCGTTCACAGTGGTAAGCTCCTTATCTTCCTGCCGGCCCGCGCTTACAAACTACCGAGATACTTATGCACAAAGGCCACTGCCATGGCGCCTTCGCCCACGGCCGAGGCCACGCGCTTGATGGAATTTTGGCGCACGTCGCCGGCCACGAACACGCCGGGGACGTTGGTTTCGAGCCAGTATGGGTCGCGGTCGAGCTTCCAGCCCTTGGGGCGCTTGCCGTCGCCCATCAGGTCGGGGCCGGTCAAGATGAAGCCGTAGGGATCGCGCTGGATGCTGGCGGCCGTCCACTCGGTGTAGGGCTGCGCGCCGATGAAGATAAACAGCGCTCGCGCCGAGACCGTCTCTTCTTTGTCGGTCGAGATATCTTTGACGGTGATGCGCTCAAGGTTGTGGTCGCCATGGACGCCGACGACGCTGGTGGCCAGCCGGGTGTTGATGTTCTCGGCGTCGATGATGCGGTCGACCAGATATTGCGACATGCTGGCCGCTAGCGACTCGCCCCGGACCAGCAGCGTGACCTGGGCGGCGAACTTCGACAAGTAAAGCGCGGCTTGCCCGGCCGAGTTGCCCGCCCCGACAATGAAGACGTCGTCGTCGCGGCAGGAGATGGCCTCGGTGGTAGCCGCGCCTTAGTACACGCCCGCGCCAGTGATGGCCTCCACGCCGGGCAAGTCGAGCTTGCGGTAATTGATGCCGGTGGCGATGACCAGCGCGTGGCAGCTGATCTCCTGGCCGTCGGCTAACTGCACGATCTTGTATTGATCCTGCACGCGCAGGCCGACGGCTTCCTGCGGGCGCAGCAACTCGACGCCGAACTTTTCGGCCTGGTCGAGCGCGCGGCGGGTGAGGTCTGAGCCGCTCAGCCCGAGCGGGAAGCCCAGGTAGTTCTCGATGGCCGAGCTTTGCCCAGCCTGGCCGCCGGGGGCGCTGCGCTCGATGATGAGCGTGCTGAGGCCTTCCGACGCGCCGTAGACGCCGGCCGCCAACCCGGCCGGCCCCGCGCCGACGATGATGAGGTCGTAGAACTTGGTCTTGGTGCTGGTTTGCAGCCCGATCTTGTTGGCCAACTCCATCAGGGTGGGGCGCACCATGTGGGTGCCGTCGGAGTGCAGCACCACCGGCAGGTCGGCCTCGGTGCGCTCCAGGTGCTTGAGCAGCGGCGCGGCCTCCGGGTTGTGGTCGGTGTCGATCCACTGATAGGGGATCTGGTTGCGGGCCAGGAAGTCTTTGATCTCGTGGCCCTGCGGCGACCAGCGGTGGCCGATGATGCGCACGCCCTCGAAGCGCGGCTTGAAGCTGGCCTGCCAGTCGTCGAGCAGGTCTTGAATGATGGGGTAGAGCCGCTCGTCGGGCGGGTCCCAGGGCTTAAGCAGGTAGTAGTCGATCTTGACGTTGTTGATGGCCCGGATGGCGGCGTCGGTGTCGGCGTAGGCGGTTAGCAAGGCGCGCTTGGCGTCGGGGAACTCTTCCCGCGCTCGCTCGAGGAACTCCACGCCATTCATGCCCGGCATCTTTTGGTCCGAGAGCAGCAGGGCCACAGATTCGTTGCGCAGCCGCAACTGCTTGAGGGCCTCTAGCGCGGCCGGCCCCGAGTCCGCGCGTAGGACGCGGTAGTCTTTGCCAAAGCCCCGGCGCAGGTCGCGCTCGATGGCGCGCAGCACCTCCGGGTCGTCGTCAATAGTGAAGATGACGGGTTTGTCCATAGTGTTCTCGTTCGCGCCCCTAGGTCGTTTGCACGTCGTGCGGGCCGCTCTCGCGCACGCCGGCCGAGGTGATGCGCAGAAATTCGGCGTTGGTCTGCAGTTCGGCCAGGCAAGTGGCCCCGGCGTAGCTCAGGCCGGAGCGCAGCCCGCCCACCAATTGGTGGAGCACATCGGCGGCGTGCCCACGATAGGGCACCACGGCTTCCACGCCCTCCGGCACGACCTTCTCCCAATCGTCGTTGTCGAGCGGGCCAGTTTTGTCGAGCGCCTTGCGGTCTACATTGGCCGTCAGCGAGGCCATGCCGCGCACGACCTTGTAGCGCCGGCCATCGCGGATGACGCTCGCGCCGGGGCTTTCGTCGGTGCCGGCCAGCAGACTGCCGATCATCACGGTGCTGGCGCCGGCTGCCAGGGCCTTGGTCAGGTCGCCGCCGTTGCGCACGCCGCCGTCGGCGATGAGCGGCACGCCCTGGGCCTGGGCCGCCTCGGCGCAGTCCATAATGGCCGTCAATTGCGGCACACCAAAGCCAGTCACCTGGCGCGTGATGCAAATGGAGCCCGAGCCTACGCCGACCTTGACGGCATCGGCCCCGGCGAAGGCCAGGGCGCGCACGCCGTCGGCGGCGGCCACGTTGCCGGCGATGATCTCGGTCTGCGGGAAGCGGTGCTTGAGCACGCGCACGGTGCGCAGAGCGTGGTCAGAGTGGCCATGGGCAATGTCCACCACCAACGCGTCGGCCCCGGCCTGCACGCACAACTCGGCCCGCTGCACGTCATCGGCGCGCACGCCGACAGCGGCGGCCACGCGCAGCCGGCCCTTGCTGTCTTTGGTGGCCAGCGGGTGCAGTGCCTGCTTGATGAGGTCTTGCGCCGTCATCAGCCCGGCGATGCGGCCGTCCAGGTCGAGCAGCGGCAGCTTTTCAACGCGGTGCTCATGCAGCAGGCGCTGGGCGGCCTCCACCTGGATGCCGGCTGGCGCGGTGATGAGCCGATCGCGCGGGGTCATGACGGTGGTGATGTCGGCCAGCGCGTCCGGCGCAAAGAGCACATCGCGGCTGGTGACCAGGCCGAGCAGCAGGCCACCGGCATCCACCACCATTAGGCCGCCGATCCCGCCCGTGTGCATCAACTCGCGCGCCGTCTGCACGTTGGCCGCCGCGGCGATGGTGGCCGGCGCTTCGACGATGATTGACTCGGCGCGCTTGACGCGGGCCACTTCGGCCGCCTGGCGCTCGGGTGTCATAAAGCGGTGGATCGCACCCATACCGCCCAGCCGCGCCATGGCAATCGCCATCGGCGCTTCGGTGACGGTATCCATATTGCTGCTGATGATGGGGATCGCCAGGGTGAGCCGGCGCGTAAGCTGGGCGCTGGTGTTGACGGCCGTGCGGCTGGCTACCGACGAGCGCTTGGGGACGAGCAGAACATCATCAAACGTAAGGCCGAGTGTGTCGCGCAGTTTCATAGGGCTCAATTATAGGTCCGGGCAGGTCGGATGGAATTGCGAGTTTACCCGGAGCTGGGGTCGTGGGCAAATGGTTAGAGTGGAGCGGCGCGGCGACAACCTATGCGCTTTGCTAAACGCTGAGCGCGATCGGGGCCGGGCCGCCGGCATCGGCGATGGCGAGTTGGCCGCAGCCGGCGTTGATGTCGATGCCGCGCCGGACGCGGATGGTGCAGGTGATGCCATGGCGCTCTAGCTCGGACTTGAAGGCGGCGGCGCGCTCGCGGGTGCTGGCGTGCCCGGCGTAGTCATGGGTCGGATTGAGCGGGATGATGTTGACATGGCAGGGCAGGTCGCCGGCCAGCCGGGCCAGGGCGGCCGCCTGCTCGGGCGAGTCGTTCTGGCCCAAGATCAGCGCCCACTCGAACGTCACGCGACGGTGGGTGACGGCGTAGTAGGCGCGCACGGCGTCAAACAGCATGGCCAGCGGGTATTTCTTGTTGATCGGCAGCAGTTCGGTGCGCAGGTCGTCGGTGGCGGCGTGCAGCGAGACGGCCAGGTTCACCTGCCGTTTCTCGGCGGCGAAGCGCTCGATCATCGGCACCAGGCCGACGGTGGAGATGGTGATGCGGCGCGCGCCGAAGTTGAAGCCGCGCGCGTCGTTGAGCGTATCGACCGCGGCCATGGTGGCGTCGTAGTTGTGGAACGGCTCGCCCATGCCCATGACGACGATGTTGGTCAGGTGGTCTTTCTCGGCGCGCAGCTCGCGAGCAAAGACCAACACTTGCTCGACGATCTCGCCGGCGCTCAGGTGGCGGCGGAAGCCCATCTGCCCGGTGGCGCAGAACACGCAGCCCATGGCGCAGCCGGCCTGGGTAGAGATGCAGGTGGTGCGGCGCTTATCGTAGCCCATGAGCACGGCCTCGATCTGGCGCGTGTCGGGCAGGGCGAACAGGTATTTGGCGGTCTGGCCGTCGGACGAGCGCGCCTCCACCAGACGGGTGAGGCTGGTGAACGTGTAGGCCTCGCCCAGTCGCGCGCGCAGGGCGGCCGGGATGGTGGTCAGGGCGGCGGGCGCGGTGACCAGGTTGTGGTACAGCCCCTGCCAGATTTGCAGGGCGCGGTAGCGCGCCTCGCCCCACTCGGCCAGTTGGGCCTCTAACTGCTCAAAGCTGAGATCGTAAATTGACGGCATCGTAGGGGCACCTAACGGGCCTAACATCAGCGGCTGCCCAGTTCGCGCAGGCGCTGGCGGGCTTTGCGTTTAAGGTCGCCATCTGGGCTGAGTTTGGCGACCGCTTGAAAGTCGGTCTGGGCCTCGGCCGCGCGGCCGAGGTCGATCAGGATCAGGCCGCGCCGGTAGATCAGGCGCAGCGAGCGCGGCTCGTGGAGCAGGGCCGCGTTGAGGTCGGTTAGGGCTTCGGCAAACTGGCCC
>JBBRZY010000117.1:0-9596 GCA_038252885.1 Anaerolineales bacterium
TGCGCGCCACCAACGCCTCGTAGTCCGTCCAGCGCATCGCGCCGGGGGCAGTGCCATCGTCCTCCACCAGTAAGTGCCACAACAGGTCGGCGCTTGGCTCCGGCAGTTCATTCAGCCGGGGGAAGAGCACATCCTTGCCGTTGACGTGGTAGGGCTGGCGGCGCTCGCCTTTGGCCGACCGCGCCCAAGTGAGCGCCTCGTCGGACGTCAGCCCGTGGATGGCAGGCGCTTGTGTGGCGGAGGCCGCCACCGCTGCCAGGATGTCGTTGCTGCCCGGCAGGTGGCTGATGAGGAAGGCCACGTCGTCGGTCGCCAGCGCCAGCGGCCCCACCGGCGACCGGAAGCCCCACTCCAGCCAGCCGCCAAGCACGGTGGCATAGAGCGCCTCGTCGGCTTCGGCGTTGGCGGGGGTGGGCGGGGTGCAGGCCTCGAGCAGCGACATGGACTCTGTCTCGCGCCCGAGCATGAACTTGAGGTTCTGGCCGGCGGCCCGCAGCGCGGCGGAGGGCAGTTTTTGCACCGCCGCCCACCAGGCCGGCAACTGCTCGGGCATGGCCAGCGCTTCGTTGAACAGCCACCACTCGGCGAAGGCGGCGTCATGCTCGGCGGTGGCGAGGCCGGCCTGCCAGACGAAGGGCACCAACTCGCGCGGCAAGGCGCGCAGCAGCGCCCCGACCGGGGTGGGCGGTTCGCCCTCGGCGGGGGGCATGGCGGCGGGCAGGGTGAGCGCCAGAGTGCGGCCGGCGGCCAACAGGTCGCGCCAGGTGGCGGCCTCACGGGCTAGCTGGGCGTACCATTCTGGCTCGACGGCGTGAGTCAACAAGGTGGTGTAGCGCTTGAAGTCGTCCTGGCCGGCGTGCTGCCAGAGCCAGAGCAGCCCGTGCAGATCGGTGGCCTGATCCAAAATGGCCAGGGCTTCGCCAAACAGCGCCGGGTCGTCGGGCACGACCGCTTGCAGTGCGGTCGCCAGCGCGGCGGTGCGGCGGCGCAGAAACAGGGCTTCCAGCAGCGGCGTGCCGCCCGCCAGCGTGAGCGAGGCGGGGGCGGCGGGCTGGCCTTTGGCCGGTGGGGGTTGGCGGCGGGCGCGCAGCAGGTCGTAGAGCAGTTCGGCCTGGTCTTCGGGCGTGCCGACGGCCAACGAGGTCTCGGGGCTCTTGGCCAGGGCGGCGCGCAGCAGGGCACGCAGGCGCTCGTCTTCGCGGGCGGCGCGCGGCGCGGCCAGGTGGGCGGGGGCATATAGCACCAGTTGGCCGTGGGCGGTGTCAAACGCAATTTGCAGCAAGTCGTGGCGCAGGTCCGGCGGCAAGTCGGCGCGGCGCAGCAGGTCGAGCACATCCTCGCGCGGCACGCGGCGCAGCAGGTTCAGGCGGCGGTCGCCCAGCCGCGCCATCTCAGGGTACAGCCGGAGCGCCTCGGCCCCGGCGAACGGCTCGGCCTGCTTCTCGATCTTGAACAGATCTACCGCCTCGGAGGCGGCGAACTGGCGCGACAGCAGGCCAGGCAGCGCCACGTCGTACAGCGCCTCGTGGTCGAGTGCGCTGACGGCGGCGTAGTAGTCGTCGGTGAAGCGCGCGTCGGCGGGGCCCGGCTCGAACACGCGCTCGGGCGGCAGCGGCGCGGGCGCGTCGGGCGGCAGCAGGAACAGCCGCAGGTGGACGGTCTGGAGGCTGACGTAATCGAGCGCGAACGACAGCACGCCCAGGCGCGGCAGCACCCAATACTGCACGGCCTCGACCAGCCTGAGCTTGTCGAGCAAGTCTTGGCCGGGGAGGGGCACGCTGATGGCTTGCGGCTTAAGCGATTGGCCGGGCTTGGGCGCGTTTCCCTCAGCCGCGCCGGCCGCCGCCGCCGCGATGACGGCGTTGGTGACGAAGCGCACGGCCTCGGGCGCGGGGGCCTGTGGGTCTACGTGGTCGAGCAGCGGGTTCCACTCGGCCATCTCGCCGCCGCTGGTGTAGTCCTTGAGCCAGCCCTTGGCCGCAGGGTCGCGGGCGGCCAGCGCCAGGCTGGTGTATAGCCCGGTGCGGGCGGCGAAGGCCTGCTCGATCTGGTCGCGGGTGAGGATGACGAAGCGGACCTGGTTGAAGGGCCGGTCGGTGCGCGGGTCGGTGCTCAACTCGCCTTCGCGCCGGCGCTGGACGAGGGTGAACAGGTAGCCGCCCTCGAACATGAGCAGCGCGGCCGACACGCCGCCGATTTGGCGCGCAAACGGGGAGGTCTCGGGGAAGACCAGGCCGCGATTAAATAGCTGCGGGCCAAAACGCGCCACCTCCGGCTCGGAGGCGGCCAAGACGCTGAAGTCGAGCGCGCCATTGGGCACGAAGACTTTGCCATAGTCCACATAGCGGGCCGCGAAGGGTGAATGCGGGCGGGCGTACGAGCGGTCGGGCTGGCTAGGGGTCGGTGATTGCAAGGCAGACATTTAGCGCCTAGATGCCAACGCCGCCATCGGGCGGGCGTACGAGCGGTCGGGCCGGCGAATGATAGGAAATAGCAATGCAGCTACGCCAACCGGGACCTTTTTCGCCGCCGGGGCAGGCTCCGAGGGTGCGGCTAATAAGTGCGTGTGGGATAGCCGATGTAGCGCGCCAGCCGGTCACGCTTGAAGTACCAGCGCGGAACGCCGCCGCCGCCCTCGGCCAGGCGCTTGCGCTCGAGATGCGCGAACAGCCAGAAGAAGGGCGTCTCGACTGCGAACGGCTGCCAGCGGTCGGGCGAGAGCAGGCTGCGCGTGCCAGGGTCGAAGTTGGGCTGCTCGCGCGTGGCGTCGAGGTAGCCCGCCGCCGACACGTTGAAGGCCTCGATCTGCATCCGGTTCTGAAAGCTCTTGAGCACCTGGGCCATCTCCGCGCCGAAGTAGACCTCAATCACCTGCCACGGGTTGCGGCCAAGCACGCCCAGTTGATCGACCTTGGTGACGCAGATCGCCAGGTGGCGGTCGGGGCGCGGCGTGCCGGCCAACAGTTGCAGCAGGTTGGAGACCATGAGCGTGTACTGCGCCTGGGTGTACTGGAAGGACGCGCCGAAGGCCGGGGTGGGGGAGGCGGCAGATTGGGGCGCGCTGCTGCCGAAGAGCGCCGCCAGCCCCTGCCGCGCGGCGGCCTGCTCGGTTTGGGCGGCGGGCGCGGCAATGGCGTTGTCAATCAGGCTGGGGTCGAGCACGGCGATGACGCACTGGGCGTCGCGCAGCGGCACCATGACGACGTTGTTGAGACCCTGCATCAGCAGCTCGCCGGGGGCGTCGCGCACGACGATGCTGTGGGTGTGGGCGCTCAGGCGGTGGGACGGGTCGTCGTGCTCGGGCCGCACCTTGCGCTGGAACATCCACACCTTGTCGTAGGCGTCGGCGGTGGCCTGGTTCTGGGGCGCTTGAAAGGCTTTGGCCTGGGCCTGGGCTACGGCCTCCGGCTGGGCCAGGACGTACTCGAACTCCGGGTCGTCCTGGTTGATCTTGTGGAGCGAGCGCGCCAGGGACTGCATCAGCCAGGTTTTGCCGGAGGAGGACGGTCCCCAAAAGGCTATTTCGCGCGGTAGATTCTCGGTCGCCATGCCTTTATCCTACCACGCCGCTATTCGGCCGGGGCCGTGACGACGATATAGTTGAAGCTGGCGCGGGCGCGGGCTACCACCAACTCGAGGCCGCCACTGGCGTACAGGCCGGCCGGGTCGTCGAGCGTGACCTCGAACGGGTCGGCGTCGTTGAACTGCACGGTCAGCACGTTGGCGCGAGTGAAGGTCAGGTGCAGCCAGTCGTCCTGGTCGTCGGTGCAGGTGTTCGCGCCAGGGTCTACCGGGCGGGTGAAGACCAACTGGTTGACCGCATAGATGCCGATTTGGCAGTTGCGCTGGACGCGCACTTCGTAATAGGTGAGGCCGTTGGCCCGGAAGCGCACGCCGACGTAACTGCCGGTGACGAAGTTGACGCGCGCAAACGACGTGACCAACTCAAAGGCCGGCACATTTTGCAGCGCGGGCGTGCCCGGTTTAAGCGTATCGACGCCGTTGGAGGTGAGCACCAACTGGGCTTCGCCGTAGCTGGTGAGCACCGGCGAGAGCGGGTTGCCCGCGCCGTTGGTCCAGGCGTTCTCGTTGCTGATGAGGGTGTCGTCGGCCACCAGCACGCGGCCGTCGGCCAGGCCGAGCAGATACGACAGGTCGTAGATGTTGGCCTGGCAACTGCCGGGGGCGGGCGACAGGTTGTCGCTGCGCACCCAGCCGACCACACCGTCTTCGGTTTCGACCTGGAGCCAGCCGCGGTCCTCGAGGCGGGCGATGATGCTGACGGCCGCGCCGCGCTCGATTTCGGCCGCGTCGCGCAGTTGGCCGCCACCCGGCTCGGGGTATAGCCGCCGGTCCGCGCCGCTGAGGGTGGCCGGGCAGGCCACGACGGCGGCGGGGGGCGTGGCGGTGGGGGTAGGCGTGTTGGTGGCGGTAGACGTTGGGGTGGGCGTGATGGTTGGGCGGGCGGCCTCGGTCTCGGTTGCGCCGGCTAGGGCGGTCTCGGTCGGCTGGTGGGCCACGACGGTGGCGCGGGCGGCCTGGGTCAGGCTATTCACCTGCGCCAATTGGGTGACGGCGTTGGCAGTCAGGATGGCGCCGCGCCGGTCGGTGTAGGTGGGGGCATAGACGTAGCCCGCCAGCGCGAAGACTGCTACTAGCAGCGCCACGGCGATTAGCACCGTCAGAGTGACTCGTCCGTTCCACATGGGGGCGGGTTACAGGGCTTTGAGGCCCGTCTCCAAATAGACTAGCACAGCCGCGCCGAGGGCGACAGCCAGCAGCGCCAGCAGGGCGATGACCACGCCCATGGTCATGAGAGTGCGGGCCTCGTGCCGGTAGCTGTAGCCGATGAGGGGATAGCGGCGCGAATTGCAGAGCGGGCAGGCGACGGCCAGGTTGGGGTCGCGCGGGCTGCCGCAATGCGGGCAGAGCACATAGCGAATCTTCAGCATAGGTAGACCTCTTATACCACGAAGAGGGATAGGAGGGCCAGAGGGGTAAGGAGAGAAAAGCTAGAGAAAAAAGAACGAGAAAGAGAAAAAGGCGGTGCTAAGAGGGTGGATTTGGCTAAATTGCGTATAGCCAACAGGATAAAGGGCCAAAACAAGGCAAAGCCGGCTTGCGCCGGCCTTGGATGAACATGGAAAATGTAGGTACAGCAGGCGCGCTGCTATCAACAAGTTGGCGTGGCACCTAGCGCGAGGCCGCGCCGGCTTCAGGGCGCTGGTTGTGCGTTTCTCGGCCAGACCACGAGCCCCAGCACCAACCAGGCGACGGCGGGCAGCCAAAGCACTGGCGACAGGTAAAGAGTCGTGAGCCCGCCCAGAATTAGCACCAGCGCCACCCAGATGGACACCACCTTAGCTCGGACCAGGTCTACCATCAAGGCGATCAGGCAGAGGGTGAAGAGCAGCGACACCAGGAACTGGAGCGCGCCGCTGAGGTTGGAACCGACCAGGCCGGTGGCGTCCTCAAAAGTGACGGCATAGGAGCCCCAGGGGAAGGACCAGAATTCAAGCGCGGCAGCGACCATTAAGACGCCGAGCATGATTAGCGTGAGGCGACCGGCGGCGCGGCCAAACGGCCCAGGCTGCTCGCGCCGCTGGTATAGGCTGGCCAGCCCCACGAGCACCAGGCCCAGCGCCAGGACCAAGAACTTGCCCGAGTCCATCCACGTGAGCCCCCACACAAGATTCATCTCATTGTCTTGCGTGCGGCCGTGGGCCAGCCTTTGATGCCACCAAACCATGATCCAGATGACGGCAGCGGCCAGGCTGGCCGGGCCGCCCCAGCGTTTCAGAGTAAGCGCCATTTTGTCTCCTTTAGGTAAGGGCTTCGACCCGTGGTTGGGTGGTGGGCCGGAGCGGGGGCCAACGCGAGGCCGCCGGCCAAGACGCTGACGACGATGACGGGTGTGAACATCAAGCTGATGGCATCCACCACGATCAATAGATTGGTGGCCGGGAGCGCCAGCATGAATACGAGGCTGACGGCCAGGGGCCAGACGCGCTGGCGGCGGGCGGTTAAGCCGAGCAGCAGGCAGCCGATGAGCAGGCAGAGGAGGCCCAACAGCACCAGCATCCACGACAGGTTGCGGGGATTGATCTGACCGTAGGGCTGGTTGGTGAAGAACCAGAACTCGCCCACGTTGCCGGCCAGCATGGCGAGCAGCCCACCGACGATGGTGGCTTTCGCAGTCCCGGCCAACTGCCCCTCCAGCGGGAAGCGGAGGAACAGGCCCACGAAGCCGGCCAGCATGGCGACGAAACACGGCCCCCACAAGCGGTTAATGGTCTCGTAGCTGAGGTAATTGCGGGAGCCAGGCGGCCCCCAGTCGGGGGCCAGGACGGTGCCGAGGGCCAGCCAGAACAGGCTGCCGACGAGGCCGAGGCCGCCCAGGAGGCGCGCGCGTTGCATTGACATGCCTGTGACCTTTCCGCTGGCGCTTTGCCGGCTATTTGACCGTGAGGGCGATGGTCTGCGTCAGGCCATCGCCGGCGAGGGCGGTGTGCACGCCGTCAGCGGCCTGGAGGCAAAGCGTGTGCGTGCCAGGAGTCAGGTCCAAGTCGGCTTCGAGCTGGCCCTGGCCGTAGTGCACGTGCTGGGCATCCTTGGGAATGATCGCGCCGGGGGCGACGCACGCGGTATCCACCATGATGTGCAGGTGGCCCGCGCCGGCCTTGACCTCGCCGGCTGCCTCGACGGTGAAGTTCTCCGCGCCGAGGGTCACATGGACCGGGCTAGACACGCTGGCTCCATCGGCTGGACTGGTGAAGTAGACGCGCGGGGTGGGGCCAGCGGCGGGACTGCACGCGGTGAGCAGGGCGAAAAACAGGGCGGCGGTGAGCCAGCGAAAGGGTTTGGCGATCATGGGGTGTCTCCTGCTAGAGTGGCGAGTGTGCAGCTACTCTAGCAACAGGCGACCCCCGTTGTCATGAGGGCGCACCCCCAAGCGGGCGGGCAGTTTGCCCAGGCAATAGACAAGTGGGCGATGATTAGTTGACAAAGCCATCGATTGTGCATTATATATAATGTCTCGTGGCGCTGAGTGATTCAGCCCATCTCAATCGAATAGTCCCCGATACCAATGACACAGCGCGGGTGAGGAGCGGGCATGCATAGTCTGACTTACGCACAAGCCATCAACGAAGGTCTACGAGAGGAAATGCGGCGCGACGCCAAAATGGTCGTGCTGGGCGAAGACGTCGGCAAGTACGGCGGCATCTTCGGCGTGACGCGCGGCCTGTTTGACGAGTTCGGCGAGGCGCGCGTGCGCGACACGCCCTTGAACGAGGCCGCCATCATTAGCTTTGCCATCGGGCTGGCGATCGCGGGCAAGCCGGCCGTGGCCGAGCTTGAGTTCATGGACTTCGTCACCTTCTGCATGGACCCAATCACCAACCAGGCGCCCAAGCTGCGCTATTTCTGGGGCGGGCAGGTGGAAGTGCCGCTGGTCATTCGCACCCCCATCGCCTCGGGGCTGGGCTTCGGCACGCAGCACTCGCAGAGCCTGGAAGGCTGGTTTATGCACGTGCCCGGCCTGAAGGTCGCCATGCCCTCGACGGCCTACGACGCCAAGGGGCTGATCAAGACCGCCATTCGCGACCGCAACCCGGTGCTGTTTGCCGACAGCATCAGCCTGTACGCCACCAAAGGCGACATCCCCGACGAAGAATATCTAATCCCGTTCGGCCAGGCCGACATCAAGCGCGCCGGCGACGACGTGACCCTGGTGGCGCTGGGCGCGATGGTGCCGCAGGCGCTGCAAGCGGCTGAGGAGCTGGCGGCGCAGGGCCTGTCGGTCGAAGTGATCGACCCGCGCACGCTGGCCCCGCTGGATATTGACACCATCGTGGCGTCGGTCGAGAAGACCGGCCGGCTGGTGGTGGCGCATCAGGCGCACAAGACCGGCGGGGTGGGGGCCGAGATCGCGCAGCAGGTGATGGAGCGCGCCTTTGACTCGCTCGACGGTCCGGTGGTGCGCGTGGCCGCCACCGATACGCCGGTGCCGGCCAGCTCGCCGTTAGAGAAGGCCGTCCTTCCGCAGGTGGCTGATATTGTGCGCGCCTGCCTATCGTTCCGCCGCCGCTAGCGCTCTGTCTGCCCCAATCTAATGGGGCACATGGCGGCAGATTTGCCAATTTTGTGCAGGTCGCTCAGGAGAGTTGAGATGGAACTAAGCACCGAACTGAAAATCGAAGCCCTGCGCCGCATGTGGTTGATCCGCTTCTTTGAAGAGGCCGCCATCCGGCTGTACGGCGAGGGCCAGTACCGCGGCTCGACCCACCCTTACATCGCGCAAGAGGCGACGGCGCTGGGCGTGTGTGCCGTACTTAAGCCGACTGACCTGGTGCTGGCGACCTATCGCGGGCACGGCGCGGCGATTGCCAAGGGGGCCGACCCGCAGCGCATGATGGCCGAACTGCTGGGCAAGGCCACCGGGCTGTGCCGCGGCAAGGGCGGCTCGATGCATATGAGCCAGGTGGACATGGGCTTCATCGGCTGCAACGCCATTGTGTCGGGCCATATTGCCATCGCTGGTGGGCTGGCCCTTTCGCACCAGATGGATGACGACGGCGTGGTGACGGTGGTGTTCTTCGGCGACGGCGCGTCGTGCGAGGGCGTGTTCTACGAGACGCTCAACATGGCGGCGCTGTGGAAGCTGCCGCTAGTGTTCGTGGTGGAGAACAACGAGTTCGCTATCTCGACCCATTACACCCAGTCGATTAGCGTGCCGCTGATTTCGCAGCGCGCGGCGGGCTTTGGCTTGCCGGGCGTGACGATTGACGGCCGCGATTTTGGCGCGGTGGTGAACACGGCCTCCGAAGCGGTGGAGCGCGCGCGCAGCGGCGGCGGCCCGACGCTGATTGAGGCCAAGACGGTGCGCTGGTCGCGGCACAGCGCTGTGGCGGCGGGCGGGAGCGGGGCCAACGCCGACCGCTGGAAAGAGACGGACCCAATCCCCCGCTTCCGCAGCGAGTTGATTGCGGCCAGTGTCATTGACGAAGCCGAGGCGGTGGAGCTGGAACACGCCGCGCGGGTTGAGATCGAAGGGGCCGTGGATTTCGCGCTCAAGAGCCCGTATCCTGAGCTCGACGCTATCTACCAAGACTTGTACGCCTAAGGTCGAGCATGAAAATCACTCGGGTCGAGATCATCCCGCTGGTGCGGAAGCTGGAAGAAGAATTCAAGGGCGGGACGTATAAGATCGTCAACCGCAACACGATCGTCACGCGCATCTACACCGACGCCGGAATCGTGGGCGAGGCTTTCGGCGGCGACGAGGATCAGCGCCAAGACCAAGTGGTGAGCCTGATCCGCGACCACTTTGCGCCCCTGCTGGTCGGGCAGGACGCGCGCAACGTGGAACGCCTGTGGGATGCGATGTTCCACAGCAACGTGGACCTGGGCAACCGCTCGATCCATGTGCTCGACCTGAACAACCGCGGCATTTTGATGCAGGCCATCGCCTGCGTAGACAACGCCATTTGGGATGCGCTGGGCAAGTTGTGGAACGTGCCGCTGTATAAGCTGCTGGGCGGCTACCGGGACAAAGTGCCGATCATCGCCATTGGCGGATACTACCAGGCCGGCAA
>JBBRZY010000118.1:0-9575 GCA_038252885.1 Anaerolineales bacterium
GCCTTCGCCAACACCCTCACGCTCAGCCTGCAGCAGTGCAGCAGCGATGTGGCCTGCCGGCCTGACCTCGGCCGCCGTCCAGTGGCCGTCTACGACCGGCTGGCGGCGCGCCTGGCGAACAACCCAATTAGCTTTCGCTTCCCCCTGCCCATCGGCGTCGCCGCGCGCCGCCGCTTCACGTTGGCCGACCTCGAAGCCGTGGCCGCCAGCCAGATGTACTCGCCGGGCGACCGGATGCTCTTCACCCGCGCCCTGGCCGCCTACGGTTCGCGCAACGACCTCGTGCCGCTGGCCCGCCTGCTGTATGTAGACCTCGGCCTCGACCCACTCACGCTCGACGTGATCGTGGACCCCACCTGGTCCGAGGCCATCTACTACGGCGTGGAGTGCCAAGACTACGCCTACCCCGGCGCCACGCCCGCCGAGCGCGCCGAGAACTACCTGCGCGCCGACGACGCGGTGGAGGCCGCCCTGCCACGCCTGGGCAGCCTGTTCTACGGCGACCTACCCTGCGCCTACTGGCCCAGCCCCACAACTACCGCCGAGCGCCCCGCCCCGCTCGCCGCCGACGGCATCCCCACCTTGGTGCTGGGCGCAACCGCCGACCCAGCCACGCCGGTTGGCAACGGCCGCAGCGTCTATGCCGCGCTGGACGACGGCTACCTGATTACCCAGCAGGGCGGCCCGCACGTGATCTACGGGCGCGGCCACGCCTGCCCCGATGATCTGGTGACCAACTTCTTGCTGTTCGACGAAGTGCCAGCCGCGCGCGAAACCGAATGCCCCGGCCAGGTGGCCGACGACTACGTGCCGCTTGCGCCGCGCTCCGCCTGGCAGTTTGACGACCTGGCCGCCGCCTTCCTGGCGTTGGAAGATGAGTTGTATTACCTACCGGAGTATTACTACTGGGATGGCAGCGCTCAGCAGGCGGTCGGCTGCGCGCGCGGCGGCGGGCTGACGCTGGTGCCAGATGACGAGGTCTACGCCTTCACGCTCGACCGCTGCACCCTGGTGCGCGCCCTGACCCTCACCGGCAGCGGCAGCCAGGACGCGAACTCCGACACCTTCACCTGGGATGTGACCACCACCGGCCGCTGGACCTGCGACCTGCACGCCGAGCGCGTCGAGGACACGCTTACCATCAGCGGCAAGTGCGGCGACACACCAATTGAGATTGAAGCGGACCTTTAATTAAACAGCGGGCGTGGCGCTCTCGCAAGCGCCCGCCCGCCGTCGCCATCATCATTCACTACCTAACTGATGCACCCCCTCAGCTCTATCGCCCGTCTCGTTCTCATTATCCTGCTCGTCGTCGGGTCGCCGTTCTCGCTGCTCGGCGTGTACGAGATCGTGGACACCAACACCATGCTCAGCCACAGCGCGCAGGTCACCGGCACGGTAGTCGCTAACAGCTACGCCACCACGCAAGACGGCACAACCGTCAGCGGCGCGTACTACCCGGTGGTGGCCTACACCACTGCCGCCGGCCAAACCGTGCGCTTCACCGACGGCGTCGGCAGCCTGCCGCCCGACTACGCCCTGGGCGCGGCCGTGCCGGTGGTCTACGACCCGGCCGGTGTCCAGCCGCCGCGCCTGGCCTCGTGGAAGCGCCTATGGTTCGCACCCACACTCTTCCTCGGCATCGGGCTGCTGCCCGCTAGCGTCTTTGCGCTCTGGCTGGCCGTCACCGCGCTCCTGGCCCGGCGGCGCCCATCGCCCACGCCTACCCGCCGGCCAAACTAGGCGCGTCGCCGTCCGCCGCCGTCCGCTTAAGGCCAAGTGTGATCCACGCCACCCAGCCGCCCCCAAAGATGACCGTAATGGCCGTCATCATCAGCAGCAGCCCCGGCACGCCCAGCCCGGTCTTCTCAAGCGCCCACCCGGCCACGCCCGCGCCGATGGCGTTGGCCAGCGTCTGCCCGGCGAAGTCGCTGGAGAACACCCGCCCACGCACTGCGGCCGGCGTCAGGTGCAGCAGCAGTTGGGTCGAAAACACCCACACAATGCCCGCCCCCACGCCGCGCAGCAGCGAGCCGAACAGCACCCAGCCAAAGCCGCCCAACGGCGCAATCACCAGCAGCCCGGCCGCCGCCAGCCCGAAGCCCACGGCAATCGCCCAGCGCAGCGGCCCAATGCGGTCGCCGGTGAACTTGCGCCCCCAGATCGGCCCAATGCCGGTGCCAATGCCCACCACGGCGTAGATCAACCCCAGCCCGGTCGCGCCGCCTTCGCCGATGACGAAGATTTTTTCGCTCAGCAGCACCTGCACCACCTGGAAGCCGCCCGACACCACCAGCCCTGTGGCCGCCTTTAGCAGCGTCACCATCAGCACATCCAGGTTGTGGCGCAGGTAGCCCAGCCCCTCCACATATTGGGTCAGGGCCGCGCGCACCCCGCCACCCAGCGCTGGGCGCTCCGGAGCGGTGTAGGCCACGCGGTAGATGAAGAACGCTGAGAGCAAGAAGCTCAGCGCGTCTACCACGAAGGCCGGGTAAATGCCCCACTGGCCGGTCACCAGGCCGCCCAGCGCCGCGCCGAGCGACAGCATCACCGACCACGTCGTCGAGCTGAGCGCGTTGGCCGCGCCGATCTCGTTGGGCGCGACGACATCGGGGAGGATCGCGTTGCGGGCCGGAAAGAACACGCCGCTGATCGCCAGTTGCAGCACGGTTAGCGTGTACAGCAGCCACACTTCCTCCGGCCGGCGCACCAGCAGAAAGCCCAGCACGATCACAAAGCGCGCCAGGTCAGAAACCAGCAGCAGCATGCGCCGGTTGTAGCGGTCAGCCCACACGCCTGCCAGCGGGCTGATGAGGAACGGCGCCAACATGCGCGCCACGAACAGCCCGCCCACTGCCACGCTCGAGCCGGTCAGCTTCGCCACCAGCGCGGCCGAGGCGATCAGGTTGAACCAGTCACCGAACAGGCTGACGATCTCTCCGAACCAGATGTTGCGATAGTTGTGATTGTGGCGCAGCAGCGCGCCGTAACCGACTGAGGGTGTTGATGCCGCCGTCAAAGCCCGACCTCCGATACCAATTACCTAAATGAGAGCCAGCCGCGAATATAAACCGGCCCAACCGCGTCGTCAACCGTACTTCCGAACAGGGTGTATTTCAGTTTGGGGGCAAAAACTTCAGGACCGTCGCCCCCTGCGCAAGGCGTTGGGTCGGGCTCATCCGCGCGCTCGCCAGCCGACTCGCCGCCCGAATGATTGGCTGACCGGCCCGCTGGTCGCAGGGAACCGCGGGTTTACACGCCCTTGAGGGCCACTGCCGCTTTTGGCCAGCCAAAATTTTTATCAGGGGAGGGTGGGCAAGCCCACCCTCCCCTGATAAAAATTCCCTTCGGTCAGATATGAAATCTCACAGCCACCCATTGCGGTGAGAACCAATCTCGACGTTGCCGGCGGCCCAGTCTTTTTCCAACTTGCCCCCCCAACTGAATTGCTTCCTCCGAACAGCCCGGCCGTGCACTCAGGTGCTTGACTGCCAACCGGCTGCGTGTTTACCCTAAAACAGTCTTCCGACCGCGCCCGTTGCAGGAGGTGGCCCATGCCCCGCAAAACGCTCGTTTCCTGGCTGCTGCTCGTCGTCGCCCTGTCGCTGGGCACGTTCATAGCCTATGTCGATAGCCGCCCCACCTGGGACGACACCGGCGTCACGGCTGGCGTCATCCTGATCGTCAGCGGGTTGTTGGGTCTGGCCCAACCGCGTGGGGCCTGGCTCTGGGCGCTGGCCGTCGGCCTCTGGGTGCCGCTGCTGCCCTGGCTCGCAGGGCGCGGCAACCCCGCCGCACTAATTGCCTTGGTCGTCGCCTTCATCGGCGCCTTCGGTGGCGCGCTGGTCCACCAGACCTTCACCGCCCTGGCGCGCTCTGGCTCAACCCCGCCCACCTAGCCCACGCGCTGCGGCGCGCCTCCGGTGGGCTGGCAGAAATTCGCGCGTGGCGTTAGGATTATCATCATGACGCCTTCAACGCCTACCCCTGGCCCTGCCGTTGCCACCTTAGCCGGCGGCTGCTTCTGGTGCCTCGACGGCGCCTTTCGCCAACTGCGCGGGATTAACGCCCTGATCGCCGGCTACACCGGCGGCCAGTCCAACCCACTTGGCCCAGCCGAAGCCTTGCAGCTTCACTTCGACCCGGCCGTCATCAGCTACACCGACCTGCTGCACATCTACTTCACCATTCACGACCCCACCACCCGCAACCGCCAGGGCGCCGACATCGGGCCAGAGTATCGCTCGGCCATCTTCTACCACTCGCCCGAGCAGCAGGCCGCCGCCCAGGCCGTCCTGGCCGAGCTCACGGCCGACCAAGTTTGGCCCAACCCCATCGTCACCGAGCTTGTGCCGGCCGAGCCGTTTCAAGTGGCCGAGACCTATCACCAAAACTACTTTGCCAACCACCCCGACCAGGGCTATTGCCAGGTCGTGATTTCACCCAAGATCGCCAAAGTGCGCCAGAAATACACCGCCCTGCTCAAGCCCTAGCCTGCTAAGGAGAAACCGCCCATGTGCTACGACGACAACGCCCGCCCGCCGCTGCCCCCCGGCGAACGGCGCCCCGCCACCGGCACTGATCTGGTGCTCACCGCCGCCGACGGCAACCAGTTCAACGCCTACCTGGCCTGCCCCACCCCGGCCAGCGGCGCGCAGATCGTCATCTACCCCGATGTGCGCGGGCTGCACCCGTTCTACAAAGAGCTGGCACTGCGCTTCGCCGAGATCGGTGTGGCCGCGCTGGCACTGGACTACTTCGGCCGCACCGCCGGCCTGACCAGCCGTGACGACGCCTTTGAGTACATGCCCCACGTGCAGCAGATGACCGGGCCGACCTTGCAGGCCGACACCGACGCCGCGCTGGCTCACCTGCGCCAAGGGTCGGGGCGCGACCGCGCGACCTTCGTCCTGGGCTTCTGCCGGGGCGGCAGTTGGGGCCTGGTGGCCGCCGGGCAGCCCTACGGCCTGGCCGGCGTCATCGCGTTCTATGCCGGCCTCGGCCGCCAGCTAGATGACACGGTCGGCACCGCGCTCGACGCCGCCCACCACGCCCACACGCCCGTGCTTGGCCTGTTCGGCGGCGCGGACCAGGGCATTCCGCCCGAGCAATTGGCCGCGCTCAATGGGGCGCTGGCGCAGGCCGGCGTGGAGCATGACATCGTCAGCTACCCCGGCGCGCCGCACAGCTTCTTCGACCGCACCGCCGCGCAATACGCCGAGGCCTCCACCGATGCCTGGCAGCGGGTGTTGGCCTTCATCCAGGCACACACGCCGGCCTAGGCCCCAGCCGCGCGGCCGCCTCGATGGCGGTCGTGGTTTGCCCAATCGAGCGGGCGTCTCATTGCGGAGCAGAGAAAGGTCTACGCGCACATGGCGACTTTTGAGAAGACCGGCAGTTTCATCTCTGGCTGCTGGAGCGGGCTGGGGGTTGGCTGCGGTTTCGTGGTGCTCAACCTGATCTGGGTGGGCCTGCTGGCCTGGGGTGCCTGGTATGGCTACGACAGCTACAAACTCAGCACCGACGGCCAGACGGTCACGGGCGTCGTCACCGGCAACGAGCGGCACAGCAACGACGACGGCACGAGCTACAGCCCGATCATCGCATACGACGTCGACGGCCGCACCTATCAACTGCATAGCCAGAACAGCGCTGACCCACCCAAGTACGCCGAGGGCGACCAAGTGACCCTGCGCTACAATCCCGCCCAGCCCGACCAGGCCCGCATCAATGACTTTTGGGAGCTCTGGCTGCTGCCGGGCATTCTCGTGCCGGCGGGGCTGCTCATGGCACTGCTAGTCAACGTGGGCTACCTGGTGTCCTGGCGGCGCGGCACGCTGTTCATCGGCAGCGGCCTCGACTTGTAGCCCCGACAGCTTGGAGCCTGACCATGCCACCTTCCCTCACGCAACGCCTGATCTTCCAGTTCGTCTCGCCGGCCACCGCCGCCGCCATGGAGGCCGATAGCCGCGCCTGGAAATTGCACTGCGGCAAGTGCGGCCATGCCGTCTCGATCTGGGATATCGGCGGCATCCGCTATAAGGCTTATGGCAACTCACGCATGCTGCGGCGCTGCCCCAACTGCCGCCGCATCAGTTGGCAGCGATTAGCCAAGGACGGCGCGTGAGCGGCCCCATGCCAGCCGAATTGCCCATCATCCAAATGACACACCGCCCCGGCCTGATTGACCTGGCCTGGGGCCACCCCGCCCCCGAGCTGCTGCCGGTGGCGGCGCTGCACCGTGCCAGCACCGCCGCGCTCAACACTTACGGCCCGGAGATGCTGCAATACGGCCACGCCAACGGCCCCGGCCCACTGGTCAGCTACCTGGCTGAGCGCATCGCCCAGCGCGAGGGCCGCCGCCCCGCGCCCGACGAAATCCTAGTCACCGGCGGCATCAGCCTTGGGCTAGAGTTGGTGCTGCGGCAGGTGGCCCAGCCCGGCGACGTCGTGCTGGTCGAGTCGCCCACCTATCATCTGGCGATCCGCATCATGCGCGACCACGGGCTAACGCTCATCCCGGTGCCGACCGATGCCGGCGGCCTGCGGCTCGACGCCCTGGCCGAGATCGTGGCCGCCCAGCAGCGCAGCGGCTACCCGGCGCGCGCGCTGTACCTGGTGCCGACCTTCAACAACCCCACCGGCCGCTCGCTGGCCGCCGAGCGCCGGCCGGCGCTGGTGGAACTGGCGCAGGAGGCCGGGCTGCTCATCATCGAAGACGATGTGTACCGCGAGTTGGCCTACGATGCGCCGGCGCCGCCCTCTTTGTGGAGCCTGGCCCCGCCGGGCGTGGTGGCGCGGCTGGGAGCGTTCAGCAAGTCGCTGGCGCCAGGGCTGCGGCTGGGCTGGCTGAACGGCGGCCCCGCCCTCATCAACTCACTCGCCGACGGCGGCTTGCTCGACAGCGGCGGCGGCCTCAATCACTTCACCGCGCTGGTGGTGGCGGCCCTGTGCCAGGCCGGCGACTATGACCCGCACGTGGCGCACCTGATTGCAACGTACCGCGCGCGGCGTGACACACTGGTGGCGGCCCTGGCCGAGCACCTGCCGCCCGGCTGCACCGTGAGCGCGCCCGGTGGCGGCTTCTTTGTCTGGGTCGAGCTGCCGGAGCACCTCGAGAGCGCGGCGCTGCTGCCGGCGGCCGAGGCGGCGGGCGTGGCCTACGTGCCGGGCCAGCGTTTCCACCTCGACAAGCGCGGCCGCCACGCGCTGCGGCTGGCCTTCAGCCTATATGCGCCCGACCAGTTGGCCGAGGGCGCGCGCCGGCTGGGCGCAGTGCTGCGAGGCTGATGGTGACCATCCCCCCCAGCGCGGTGAGCGAGCACCCGCACCCCGCGCCGTGGTCGCTGACCGTGGCCTGCTACAGCGGGTTGAGCAACCGGCTGCGCGTGTTGCTCTCGGGCCGGGCCCTGGCCGAGGCCACCGGCCGCCAGTTCAAAATGCTGTGGCCGCTGCGTAACATGGCCGGCGCGGCCTACGAAGACCTGTTCGAGAACGACTGGGGCGTGGTCACCCAACTCACCGCCCCACCCCGCGCCGAGTGGCTGCCCGATATCGCGCGCGACCTGGGCCGGCACTGGTTCGACCTGGCCGCCGCCACCCAGCCGGAGATTGCACTGAGCAGCGGCAGTTGGCTGGTCGTGCCGGATTATTATCCCAGCCACGCCGCGCTGCTGCGGCGCAGCGGAGAGCTGTTCCGCGAGTTGCGCCCCATCCCCGCCATCCGCGCGCGCGTGGACGCCTTTCGCGCTGCCCACTTCCGCCCCACCATGATCGGCGTGCACCTGCGGCGAGCCGAGTTCCTGCGAGTGATGCCGTTCAGCGCACACAACACTGGCCCAGCGCTCAAAGCCATCCGCGTCTATCTCGAACAATTTCCCGAGGCCGGCCTATACTTGAGCACCGACGACGGCGGGCCCGACCCAGTGACCGGGCGCGTGCAGTACGAGGGCGTGCGCGAGAAGCTGCGGGCCGCGTTTGGGCCGCGCGTGGTGTGGTCTGAGCAGCGCACGCTCGAGTGTGGCTCAAGCGACGGCGTGCAAGACGCGCTGGTCGACCTGCTGCTGCTGCGCGCCACCGACGCGGTGGTGGGCACCTGGTTCAGCAGCTTCACCGAGTTGGCGGCCTTTGGGCGCTCCGTGCCGTGGGTCTGGCTCCGCTCCGGCGGTTATTGGCGCACCGTAGGCTGGGCGCTGCACACCTCCGGCACCGTCGCCTGGCTGCGCCGGCAGAGCCAGCGCCACTATCAGGGACGCGTGCACCCACTCACGCTTCTCTTCTACTACCGCAACAGCCCCCAACGCCTGTTGAGCGAACAGCTCAAGCGCCTCAACCCTAACCTCTTCCGCCGCCTGCGCGCCGCGCTCCGGCCGGAGTAGAGGGCAGACGTCAGACGTCGGAAACCAGTCGCCCATACCTGTCATTCCGTAGCCCCGCTCAGTAGTTAGTAGCAACGTATCGTGGTCGCGGGGTGATCGCGAAGCACCCCTGTTGGGGGAATCTCACCTTCGAGAACTACGACTCGCTACACACCCCCCCTATGACCCTGTCATTCCGAACCCCCGCGCAGTAGTTAATGGATGCCCAGGCTTATGGCGGGGTGATGAATCCCACCCTGGATAACACCGATACGTTGGACCACAACCCGGTTGTCAGACTGACAGTTACGGCCCGACCAACCTATCCGACGCCGCTTGGGGTGTTTTTCATGGCGGTTATAGCGAAGGTGAGATACCTCACCCCGCCAATCACGCTGCGTTACTACAAGCCCGCGAGCAGGGGTTCGGAATGACAAAATTACCTGGGTTGAGCAAGCCTGCCCCCAAATTGAAATACACCCCAGCCTGTCAGTCGCCTTGACGCGGGCGCGCGGCACAGGGACAATGGGCGCTTCACACAGGAATTGAAGGAGCAATAATGCCAACCTTAACGACGATTGGGCTGTTCTCTGTGGCGGCGCTGGTGCTGCTGCTCACGCCAGGGCCGGCGGTGCTCTATATCCTGGCGCGCAGCGTCAACCAGGGCCGCCGGGCCGGGCTAGTCTCCACTGTCGGGCTGGCGACCGGCACGCTCATCCAGGTGCTGGCCGCGGCGCTCGGTCTGTCGGCCCTGGTGCTCTCGTCGGCGCTGGCCTTTCACGCCCTGCAATACCTCGGCGCGGCTTACCTGATCTATCTGGGCGTGCGCAAGCTGCTCTCCAAGCCCGACCTGGCCGAAGCCGCCGCCGTCGCGCCGCGCAAGCTGTCGCAGGTGTTT
This sequence comes from Anaerolineales bacterium, assembly GCA_038252885.1. Taxonomy (GTDB): domain Bacteria; phylum Chloroflexota; class Anaerolineae; order Anaerolineales; family UBA6663; genus JADZEK01. The sequence goes on from JBBRZY010000118.1 coordinate 9,256, forward strand.
GCGCAGGGCATCGTCGTCAACGTCCTCAACCCCAAGCTGGGCCTGTTCTTCCTGGCCTTCCTGCCGCAGTTCGTCGACCTCCAGCGCGGCAGCGCGCCGGGGCAGATGCTGTTCTTAGGCTTGCTGTTCGTGGCGCTGGCGCTCTGCACCGACGGCTCCTACGCGCTGCTGGCCGGCACGCTCGGCCAGTGGCTCAAGGGCAACACCAAGCTGCTCAAGGCGCAGCATTACGTCACCGGCGGCGTCTACATTGGCCTGGGTATCGTCACGGCCGTGGCGAGCGTTGACCGCGACTAAGCGCCAAGCGAAAACAAAAGCGC
>JBBRZY010000119.1:0-9563 GCA_038252885.1 Anaerolineales bacterium
CCGCAGCCGGTCGATCTCCTCGTTGATCTGCGTCTCTTTCTCGATATACAGGTCGTGCCGCGCTACATACGCTTCCGGCTGATAGTAGTCGTAGTACGATACGAAGTACTCCACCGCGTTGCGCGGGAAGAACTCTTTGAATTCGGCGTATAGCTGCGCCGCCAGGGTCTTGTTGTGGGCCATCACCAGCGTCGGCCGCTGCGTCTGCGCCACAATGTTGGCGATGGTAAAGGTCTTGCCCGTGCCGGTCGCCCCGAGCAGCACCTGATGCTTGTCGCCGCGCTGCACGCCTTCGATTAGCTTGGCGATCGCGGCTGGCTGGTCACCTGTGGGCAAGTAGTCCGATTTGAGTTGAAATGGGGGCATGGGGGCACCTATGGGCGGAATGGAACAATTATTCTAATTTTAGCATACCGTGGCAGAAACTGGCTGCCAACTTTGAATGACACAAAAATCTGGCGCACGTCTTGACGCGTCTTTCACCCTATCTTATGGCCGCCACCACCCGCTTGTGACGCCCGCAAGCCAGTCTTTAGCACTACTTCTGCCCTTCCTTTCTCTCTTGGTCTTTTTGCCCGCCTACAAGTGCAAATAAATCGGGTTCGTGTACACCCACCCCCTCATCCGCCCGTTGAACTGCAGGTGCGCCTCCACCCGGTACACACCCGTCTCGCCCGCCGGGATGTGCACCAGCGCGTGGGTCTGGTTGTCCCAGCGGCCCACCTCCGCGCCGTTGCGTAATAGCCGCAGCGAGGCCGCCGCCGGCGACGCCACCTGCATCGTCACTCCGTTCTTGTTGTTCACATCGTCGCCCATGATGGCCGTGCCGCGGTCATGCGTGGCCGAGAAACGAAAGCCCCTCGTCGGTGCGGCCCCGTCATAGGCCACAAAGCAATGGCCCTGCGCCAGCGCGTCCAGCACCAGCGCCCGGTCATGCGCGTAGTCGCCGTTAGGCGTGGTCTCGCTCAGCAAATGCGTGTTTACCTGCCGAAACAGAAATTCATACGGGAAGATCACCCGCCGCAGCCCGGCCATGCGGTACTCGGTGCCGTGCGCGTCCGAGTTGCCAATCGCCACCACCCGCCGCCCGGCCGTCGTCAGCCGGTCCCACTGCGCCAGCGCCTCCTCGAACGGCCCCGTCATGCCCAACTCAGGGTTGTAGGCATAGCGCAGCGCGGCGGCGCGCGAGGTCAGCAGCGCCTTGAAGCTGGTCATGTAGTTCCACAGCTCCATGCCGGTGAAGTTGGTCACCTCCCAACTCACCCAGGACAGGTCAGTTTCGCCCACCAGCGGAGCAGGGGGATCAATCGGATGTGCCAGGAAGGTCAGCCCGCCCACATCCGCCGCGGCGTTCAGCAGTTCCTGCGGCTGCGGCGCGTGCCGGGCCAGTTCCTTCTCGGCCCCATATACCAGCAGGTGGTTCTTCTGTGGCTGGCGCGTCTGGTCGTGCACTTCTTCGCCCACCAGCATCAGCACCCGCTTGCCGTCCTGCGCGTAGTAGCGCGCCACGCCCTGCACCCACACGTTGTGGTCGGTTACCAGCACCACGTCCAGCCCGGCGCGTATGGCCGCTTCCGCGATCTCGGCGTGGTAGGCCTCGCCGTCGGAGTACGGCGTGTGCATATGCAGATTCGCGGCCAGTTCAGTCAGGGGCATAGGGGTAGTATAAATCAGACTATGAGCGCGGCCGAGCGCTCACAGTCTGATTTTGCTTCAAAGATTGGCCTGGCCGCCGCGACCTAGGCCGGTTTGCGCCCGGACGCTCGCAAAAGGGCCGACTTGTCACCCCACCGTCGCAAGCCCCACTCGTAAACCCAGATCAGCAGGGGCAGTGCCAGCGCGCCCAGCAGATAGCCCGCGAGCACATCGAATAGCCAATGCTCGCCAAGGTAGATGCGCACCACGCCGGCCACCAGGGTGAACGCCACCAGCAGTACGGCGGCCGTCCGCCACCATGCCGGCGGCAGGTACCGGTAGGCGTAATAGATTAACAGCCCAAAGACCACCACGTAGCAAAACACATGGCCGCTGGGGTAGGAGGCGTCGCCATGGTGGTGGTAGGCATGGACCAGGCCAGAATCCGCCGGGCGCGGGCGCTGCACGAACAACTTAACCACCTGGGCGATGGTGCCCTCCGTGCCAAGCGCGCCCAGCAATAGCGCGCCTTCCCACCGCCGCCCGATCGCCCATAAGAAAACAGCGCACAACGCCACCAGGATGAAAATCTGCGGCACGTAACCAAACCAATCGATGGTCAGCGTCACCGCATCGAGCGTCGGCGATTGCAGCCCCTGCAGCCCTTGAGTGAGGTTCAGCTCAATGGGAAAATACGCTGTCCCGTGCGCCGCGATCGACAGCGCCACGATCAGCGCCAGGCCGCCCAGCCAGGTGAGCCCTACGACCCGCTTCACTTGCGGGCGGACCGCGCGCGGTTGTTGGCCGTTCATTTGCCGTCTCCCGGCTTGGTCTCGGCCGGCGCCAGCGGCTGCTGCACAAAGAAGCGCGGCTTGCCCCAGCGGTAAATGCTCACACTCGCCGCCAGCCATAGGCTGCCCAGCAAATAGGCCCCGGTCACGTCGCTGGCCCAGTGGTTGCCCAAATAGATCCGTGAGACCCCCACCAGCGCAATCAGCACCGTGGTGGTGATCAAGACCACCGCGCGCCGGGCCGATGGCTTGAACAGCGTGAAGGCCAAGAACAGCAGGAATCCAAAGAAGGCGGTGTAAAACACCACATGCCCGCTCGGAAAGCTAAAGCTGTCGAGTTGGATGGCGACCGCCACCAGGTCGGCGCCGGGCCGCGGCCGGTGTACCATCAGCTTCACCAGCGTCGCCAGTCCCGCGGCGCCCGTCGCCGCCACCGCCGACATCACCCCTTCCCACTGCAAGCCAAACACAAACAAGAGCACCGCAATCACGGCCGTTCGGATCCAGGCCTGCGGTGAGTAGCCGATAGAACTCACGGCCTCCATGATGATGGCGAACCAGCGCGCATGCAGTTGCTGCACTGCCAGGGTAATGCGCAGGTCAATCGGAAAGTAGTCGAATTGGCTGGCTGCTACCACCAGCACCGCAAACGCGATGACGGCAGTGATCACATACCCCTGGAATAAATGCGCGCGCCAATGGCGGATTGGGCGGGCTTCGATCTCCTGCTTGACCGCCCGCGCTGCCGGAGTTTTCGCTGTTTCTGGCTTTGCCATTTCGCTGCCTCGCTTCACAGAGCCGACGCCCCTTTGCGCTGTCGCAATAGCTAGCATAACTGCCGGTCTGAGACGCCTGGGGCCTATTTAGGATACATTTAGTTGTGGCACTATTTGGGGAAATCAGCCCGCCGCCGGCGGGGCCGGCCTCAGCGAGTGTCTTGCTTGGCGCGTTAGGCCGGCCGGCTAGAACAGTCGTTTCTGCTCGCTCGCCGCGTCTTCGCCCCCGGCCGCCTCGTCCGGCGCGATCAGCCCGTTCGCGCGCAGCCACGCCGCCTCTGGCAGCCAGCCGTAGCGCTTCAGGTCCACCCGCTCGCGCTCGTCGAACACCACGCCTTCACTTTCCAGCAGCTTGCGCTGCACCAGCACCCCAAAGCCCGGCCGCGCGCTGATCTTGCCCTGGCTGTTGATGACCCGCTGCCAAGGCACATCGTCCGGGGCGTTCGCCATCGCCCCGCCCACCCAGCGCGGCGACAGCCGCAGATAGGAGTCTGGCGGCACGTGGCCAGGCGGCACGATCAGGTGGGCGATGTGCCCGTAGGCCATCACCCGGCCGGCCGGGATCGCCCGGGCGATCAAATACACTTTCTCGTTGTATTGCTTGGGGTCAGGCGCGCTGGAGTAGGACATGCGGCGAGTATAGCATGGGCCAAACCCGCGCAAAACCCGGTATAATTGCCAAGTGCTTCGGCGGATCAACATTGTTTGCTGGTTGGCGGGCGCGCTGCTCGCGGTCTCTGGCTGTGCCGTCAACCCCATGACGCCCCCGCCGCCACCCTCGGCTACCTTGCCGCCGGCCGTGGTCGTGGTTGTCTCAGCTACGCCCACCATCGCCGTTCCCACCGTCCGGCCGCGCACCCCGGTCCCCAGCCAGCCGCCGGTCACGCTCGCGCCCACCGACGCCGTCTTGGGCGAGGTGGTTGGCCCGCCCTCTACGCCCGCTGTGGCGGAGGTCGCCCCGGTTGACCTGAGCCAGCCGCCGCCCGTCGCCACAGCCCCACCGACCTTCGTCAGCGACCCGGCCACGCCTATCCCCCCGGTCGTTGTCGCGCCGCCAGTCTCGGCCGACGTGGCCGCCGGTGAGCAGTACACCATCGACCTCATCAATGCCCAGCGCGCCAACGTCGGCCTGCCGCCCATGGCCCGCGACGAAACGCTCATGGGCATCGCCCGCTCGCGCGTGGCCGACATGGTCGCGCGCGGCTATACCGGCCACAACGACCCGGTCACCGGCGCCGCCCTCGGCCGCGATATGATCTTAGGCACGGGCTACCGCCTGGCCGGCGAGAACTGGTACGGCACCCGCACCGGCCCGCCCGGCACCGGCGAGGTCGCCATGAACTGGTTTATGACCGACGCCCTGCACGCCAACAGCATTCTCAGCGTCAACTTCACGCGGGTTGGCGTCGGCATCGCCTACAACGGCACGCAATGGCTGCTGATTCAAAACTTCGCCGCCCCCTGAGGGACCCACCCATGAACAATGCCGAACTGGCCCAAGTTTTCTCGAATATCGGTGACCTGCTGGAGATCAAGGGCGAGAACAAATTCAAGATCATCGCCTACCGCCGCGCCGCCGAGACCATCCGCGAGTTCAACCGCGAGGTGCGCGTCGTCTGGCAAGAAGGCGAGTTGCGCGGCATCCCCGGCGTCGGCGAGGCCATCGCTGATAAGATTGCTGAGCTGCTCTCCACCGGCAAGCTCGACTTCTACGAGAAGCTCAAGAGCCAAATCCCCGCCGGCCTGATTGACATTCTCGCCATCCCCGACCTCGGCCCCAAGAAGGCCGCCATGTTCTGGCAGCAGTTGGATATCACCACCGTCGCCGCGCTGGCCGCCGCCGCCCAGGCCGGCCAACTGCGCTCGCTGCCCGGCATGGGCGAGAAGTCGGAGACCAAAATCCTGGCCGGCATCGAGTCGCTGGCCCGCCGCGCCACCGGCCGCCGCCCGCTGGGCCAGGCCTGGAACCTGTCGCAAGAAGTGCTCACCTTCCTGCGCGCCATCCCCGGCGTGCAGCAGGCCGAGGCCGCCGGCAGCTTGCGCCGCATGCGCTCTACCATTGGCGACCTCGACTTCCTGGTGGCGGCCGATGACGCCGGCCCCATCATGGATGCCTTCTGCGCTCACCCCAGCGTCGCGCGCGTGCTCGGCCACGGCCCCACCAAAAGCTCGGTCGAGTTCGCCAACGGCCTGCAAGCCGATCTGCGCATTCTGCCCGCCGCGCGCTTTGGCACGCTGCTGCAATACTTCACTGGCAGCAAAGACCACAACGTCAAGCTGCGCGAGTTGGCCCTCAAGCAGGGTCTGTCGCTCAGCGAGCATGCCTTCGCCCGCACGAACGGCGACGAAATTCTGTGCGCTACCGAAGACCTGGTCTACCGCCAGTTGGGGCTAGATTACGTCCCGCCCGAACTGCGTGAAGACCGGGGCGAGATTGAGGCCGCCGCCCAGCACCGCCTGCCGCGCCTGGTCGAGCTGGGCGACCTGCGCTCTGACCTGCACTCGCACAGCACCTGGAGCGACGGCGCGCTGAGCCTGGGCGAGATGGCGCGGGAAGCCCGCCAGCGCGGCCGCGTGTGCCTGGCCGTCACCGACCACTCTTTCAGCCTCGGCATCGTCAACGGCCTGACCCCCGAGCGCCTGCACGAACAGCGCCTTGAAATTGACCGCGAGCGGGCCGCCCTCGGCCCCGGCTTTACGCTCTTGCATGGCTCCGAGGTCGAGATTCGCGCCGACGGCCAACTCGACTTTGACGACGCCGAACTGGCCGCCCTCGACATCGTGGTGGCCTCGCTGCACACGTCGCTGCGCCAGCCGCGTGAGCAAGTGACCGCCCGCCTGCTGGCCGCCGTCAACAACCCGAATGTCGACATCATCGGCCACCCCACCGGCCGCCTGCTGCCCGACCGCGACGGCGCTGACCTGGACATGGAAGTTGTGCTCAAAGCTGCCGCCGCTTCCGGCGTGGCGCTGGAAATCAACGCCAACCCCGCCCGCCTCGACCTGGATGATGCCTACGCCTACCGCGCCCTGGAGCTTGGCTGCCTGTTGGCGATTGACACCGACGCCCACGCGCCCGCCAACTTCGACCTGGCCCACTTCGGCGTTGGCATTGCCCGCCGCGCCTGGGCCACCCCCGACCGCATTATCAACACCTGGCCGGTCGAAAAGCTCCAAGCCTGGCTCGCCGACCGTGGCCAGGGCGCCGCCCAACGCCCGACTACAATTTCCGACAGTCAGGCCGACCCCAAGCCCGCCCCGGCCGCCAAGAAGGCTGCGACCAAAACGTCTGCGGCCAAGAAATCTAAGCGCAAGTCATAAGTCCGTCCTGTTTCAGACGCGGCCGCGCTTGCACCAACCGAGCAGCCGTCTTACCACTTGCCCCTCACATGGGCACCCCTGCCGCTTTTGGGGGCCGGGGCCGGGGGATGAGGGCGTCCATCCTTCCCGCGCCTCTCACCCTCGTCCGTTGATTACCTAACATTAATAGCGACCGCTGCCTCCTCACATGGGCACCCCTGCCCCGCTGTACTCAGCGCGGGATGGGGCCGGGGGATAAGGTCCGCCCAACCGCCGCGCGTCTCCGCCCTCTCTGGCGCTGACCGAACAGCAAGCCTCAACTTGAGCAATTCGTGGGCAATGTTTTGTTGGTCAAACACGCAGAATCGGGTACCATACAGCCCATGCTCGACACCCCCACCGTCATCCGCCAGGCCTTTGGCGACATCTCTGCCGACGAAGTGGCCGCCCTGTGCGAGGTCGCCCGCGTCGCCACCTATCCGGCCGGCCACATCCTGTGCCATGAGGGCGAGCTGGAGCACGTCTTTTACATCGTGGCCGATGGGCTGGTCGCCATTACGCAGCGCCTCGGCCGCGACGGCGAGCGCTTGCTGGCCCTGCGCCGCCCCGGCGAGTTCTTCGGCGAAATGGCCCTGATCGAGAACAAGCCGCGCACCGCCACGGTCCGCGCCCAAGACCCCACCACCGTCCTCGAAATCCACGAAGACACTTTCAACCAATTCCTGCGGGCCAGCCCCAACATGGCCTTTGGCATGATCCGGCATATCACCGCCAACCTGCGCCGCGCCGACCAAGACTCCATCGCCGAGCTGACGCAGAAGAACACCGAGCTGGCCCAAGCCTACGACGAGCTCAAAGCCGCCCAGGCCGAAGTCGTCGCCGCCGAGCGCATGGAACGCGAGCTTGAGATCGCCGGCGAGGTTCAGCGCAGCTTATTGCCGTCTGAATTCCCCGACGCCCCTGGCTACTCCTTCTCTGGCCGCAACGTGCCCGCCCGTCATGTCGGCGGCGACTTGTACGACGTCATCCGCATCGACGCCGAGCACGTCGGCCTGCTCATGGCCGATGTGTCTGACAAGAGCGTGCACGCCGCCCTGATCATGGCCGTCACCCGCACGCTCTTCCTGGCGCACGCCCGCCGCAGCCTGTCGCCGGCCGAAGTGGCCCTGGCCGTCCACAACGGCATCCTAGAAGTCTCCTCCAACGACGACATGTTTGTCACTGTCTTCTACGGCGTGCTGCACCAGGCCTCTGGCCGCCTCACCTACGTGCGCGCCGGGCAAGACAAGCCGTTGCTCTATCGCGCCGCCGGCGGCCCGCCCGAGTTGGTCGATGCCGACGGCCGCTTCCTCGGTATGCTGCCCGGCCTGACGTTAGAAGAACGCAGCCTGACCCTCACGCCCGGTGACCTGCTGGTGGCCTACTCTGACGGCGTGCCCGATGCGATTGACGCCCAGATCGAAAGCTACGGCACCGAGCGCCTGCTAACCCTGCTGGAGACCGTGCGCGCCGCCCCCGTGGGCGAGGTCTGCGACGCGATCTTTAATGACGTGTTTGCCTTCCGCGGCTCAGCCGCCGCTTTTGACGACATCACCGTGCTCGTGGCTCGCTGCGACGAGGTCACCCACCCATGACCTATTCTGCCCCCCCGCCGCCGCCCGTCCTGCGCACCGCCCGTGCGCCGCGCGACTCGGCCGGCTACATTCCCTGGTGGCTGCTCGCGATCGTCGCGGTGATTTTCATCGTGGCCGCGCTGTCCATCCTGGGCCTGGTCGTGCTCACTCGGCCGGCCGGTTTGGCCCAGTCTACCGCCACCGCCATCGTCGTCACTGTGCCGGCTGGGGCCACCTTTGGCCCACCCACCGCCACCATTCAGTCACCGCCCACCGCCGCGCCCGACGCCTCAACGGCCACCGCGCCGCCGCCGCCGCCCGGGGTCGTGGCCGTTGGCGCGTACGTGCAGGTCGTCGGCACCGGCGACGCAGGCTTCCTCAATTTGCGCGCCGAGCCGACCACCGACAGCGCCGTCAACTACCTCGCCATCGAGAACGAGGTTTTCCAAATTCAAGCCGGCCCCACCGACGCCGACGGCTTCGTCTGGTGGTACCTCGTGGACCCGGCCACCAACACGCGCTTTGGCTGGGCCGTTCAGAATTACTTGCAAGTAGTCCAGCCCTAGATGCCCCGCCCCACCGCCATCCGCCTCGACCGCCAGCGTGGCCTCCTCAGTCTTACCTGGGACGACGGCCACCTGAGCGACTATCCTTTCGCCGGCCTGCGCGAGGCCTGCCCCTGCGCCGAGTGTCGCGGCGGCCACGCCAACATGGGTGGCCCGGCCGACCCCAGCGTCTTCGACCTCATCCCGCTCTCGCCCGCCAAGAGCTACCTTATGACGCGCCTGCTGCCCGTCGGCCACTACGCCCTTCAGCCCGAGTGGAGCGACGGCCATAGCTCCGGCATCTACGCCTGGGGCTACCTGCGCGACCTTTGCCCGTGCGCCCTCTGCCGGGCCGAGCGCGCCGCCGCCCAAGCCTAGCCTCAGGAGCCGCCGGTGCCAACCAGCCGCAAGCGCCCGATCACCGCCGAAGACCTGTACGCCCTCCAGATCGTCGAAGACCCACACCTCAGCCCCGACGGCCGCCACCTGGCCTTCGTCCGCGCTGAGATTGACAAGCTTGGCAACCAGTACCGCCGCCACATCTGGCTCGCCACGCTCACTCCCGGCCGCCCCACCGCCATTCGCCAATATACCTACGGCCCCAAGTCTGACACCGCGCCGCGCTGGAACCCCGACGGCCAAACGCTGGCCTTCATCTCAGCCCGCGGCGACAAGGCCCAAGTCTTCCTGATCGGCCTCGACGGCGGCGAAGCCCGCCCGCTCACGGCTATGCCGCAAGGCGCCTCCGCCCCTGTGTGGAGCCCCGACGGCCGCCGCCTGGCCTGCCTCTCCTCTGTCAACGCCGACGAGCGCCGCCGCGAGGACAGCGGCGAGACCGACGCGCCGCCCGCCACCAAGCTGGAGGCCCGCCACCGCCAGGAGCGCGCCGCCGACGACGAGCAG
>JBBRZY010000120.1:0-9549 GCA_038252885.1 Anaerolineales bacterium
GATGACGACGATGACGTTCTGGAAGGTATCACTGGCGCGGATGACGACGATGACGTTCTGGAAGGTATCACTGGCGCGGATGACGATGATGACGGAAATTCAAGCCGCCTCTCATCACTTGGGCACCCCTTCCCGCCAACGCTGTACTCAGCGCGGGATGGGGCCGGGGGTTAGTTCCGACCAACGACTCGCGCTGCCGCCGCCCTTGATGCGGTTACGATTTTGCGCCTTCCTCCACCGCTTTGGGTGACATAACGCCGCCCCGCAGACCAATTTCCAAATTGGTCTCCGCTACCTGTCGAATCTGTGGCCGCCAGTTCGTCATATTCACAACACGGGCGCACACACGCGTGTGCGCCGCCGCAGCCTCACTTAGCCCAAGGAGACCGTCCCCATGCAATACCTGCTCTTGATCTACACCCAGGAAGCCGTCGAAGCCGCCCTGTCGCCCGAGGCGTAGCAAGCCTACATGCAGGGCTACTTCGACTTCACCAAAGCCGTGGAAGACCGCAAACTGCTGCAGGGCGGCGAGGCGCTGCAGTCGGTGACCACCGCCACCTGTGTGCGCGTGCGCGACGGCAAGACCGTCATCACTGACGGCCCGTTTGCCGAGACCAAAGAGCAGTTGGGCGGCTTCTACCTGCTCGACTGCCCGAACCTCGACCTCGCCCTCGAAATGGCGGCCAAGATCCCCGGCGCGACCCATGGCACTATCGAGGTTCGGCCGATTATGACCTACGGGCCAGCGGCCTAAGCGGCCCAGCCGGCCGGGGGCGCACGCCAGTCAAGGCGGCCTCCCCGGCCGGCCGAGTACAATCATCGGGTGACCGACATCGCGCCGCCCGCCGCCGCCGCCGCTATCGAAGCCACCTTTCGCGCCGAGCACGGCCGCGTGCTGGGTGCGCTCATCAACAGCCTGCGCGACTTCGACCTGGCCGAAGATGTGCTGCAAGAGACGCTCCTCACCGCGCTGGAGCGCTGGCCAAGCGATGGTTTACCTGCCAACCCGGCCGCCTGGATGGTGACCGTCGCCCGCCGCAAAGCCATCGACCGGCTGCGGCGGGACCAGGCCCTGGCGCGCAAACAGGCGCTGCTGGTCGGCGAGTTCGAGCGAGAGAGAGCCGGCGCGATGGACGACATTGACCCGCTGGAGCCCGAGGCCATCAGTGACGAGCGCCTCAAGCTCATCTTCACCTGCTGCCACCCGGCGCTCGCCGCTGAGGCGCAGATCGCGCTCACCCTGCGCGCCCTGGGCGGCCTGAGCACGGCCGAGATCGCCCACGCCTTTCTCGTGCCGCTGCCCACCATGCACCAGCGGCTGACGCGCGCCAAGCACAAGATCCGCACCGCCGGTATCCCCTTTCAGGTGCCGGCCGCGCCGCTGCTGGCCGAACGGCTGGATGTGGTGCGGCAGGTGCTCTACCTGATCTTCAACGAGGGCTACGCCGCCTCGGCTGGCGAGGCGCTGGTGCGGCAAGACCTGTGCGCCGAGGCTATCCGGCTGGCGCGCGTGCTGCTCGAACTGCTGCGCCAGACGCCCGCCGTCGGTGAAGACCCTGAGACCCTTGGCCTGCTGGCGCTGCTGCTGCTGCACGACAGCCGCCGCGCCGCGCGCGTAGATAAACAGGGCGAGCTGGTGCTGCTCGAAGCGCAGGACCGCACTCAATGGGACGCGGCCGAGATCGCCGAGGGCCAGGCGCTGTTGGCGCGCTTGTTGGCCCAGCAGCAGCCGGGGCCGTTCCAACTGCAAGCCGCCATCAGCGCGCTGCACGCCGAGGCCGCCACCGCCGCCGATACTGACTGGCCGCAGATCGTGGCGCTGTACTGGGAGCTAGAGCGCCGCCTGCCGTCGCCGGTGGTGGCCCTCAACCGCGCGGTGGCGACCAGCATGGCGCAAGGCCCGCTGGCCGGCCTGATGCTGCTCGACCAATTGCGCCTCGACGACGCGCTGAGTGACTATCACTGGTATCACGCCGCCCGCGCCGACCTGCTGCGTCGCGCCGGCTACGCCGCCGAGGCCCGCGCCGCCTACGAGCGCGCCCTGGCCCTCTGCCAGAACCAGGCCGAGCGCCGCTTCCTGACCAAGCGCCTGGCCGAAGTGGCAACACATGCGCCGTGATGTGGCGCGCAGCGGCTGGGCAGAATACGAGTACAATCCCCGCTACCACATCCGAACCAGGGGCCAGCCAAGCGCACCTTCAAAACGATTGTCCTCCGCGTAGCCCTGAGTAGCGTGCTGCTGGCGCGGGCGTTGGGTTCCAGTTGCGACATCGGCGCTTTTGAGTACCGCCCGCCCGTTTTCCTGCCGCTCGTCGTGCGCTAGCGGCCGGCCGCCGCCGGCGGTAGGCCCGTTTCTATATTCTAATTATTCATTCAAACTATTCGTATCACTAACCTTGACACCCCGCGCCTCCCCGGCCTATACTGCCCCCGCCACCGACTAACCGCCTGCTCCCTCCTGCTCGTCGGTCGCACCAGCGGCCACGAGGTCCGGCCCGCGCCTGGCACGGCCGTCATTGCGCTTTCAAAGTCAACACGCTGGCCGTTGCCCCGCTGCGGGTAGGCGGGCGCGTCGGGCCGACCCGGCCAGGCTTTCCAGCTAGCGTTTAACAGCGTCAATCGACTGGCGCAAGGAGACCCACTTGGGGAACACACCTAGCCCGCGCCCAAGCGGGCCGGCGGAAGGCAACGCGCATGGCCACCCCGACCGTTGAAGCGGCCCAACTGAAGGCGCTGCGCAGCCCCGACGCGCTCAAGGTGCTGTGGCGCTGCTATGGCTACCTCAAACCCTATTGGCGTATTGAGGGCGGCGCCTATGGCGCGGTGCTGCTGATCACCGGCCTGAACATCGTCATCCCCCAAATCATTCGCGGCATCGTCGACGACGGGCTGGCCGCCGCCAACCTCACTTACGTGGGGCAGGCCGTGCTGGCGCTGCTGGCGCTGGCGGTCGTGCGCGGCGTGGTCACCTTTTTTCAGCAGCGCTGGCTGGAAGTCGCCTCGCAGAACGTCGCCTACGACCTGCGCAACGACATCCAGACCAAGTTGACCGACCTATCGTTCTCGTATCACGACCGCACCGCCGCCGGGCAACTGCTGTCGCGCGCCATCCAAGACGTGGAGCGCATTCGGTTCCTGACCGGCCGCGCCACCTGGCGCGTGATCGACGGCCTGGTGCTGCTGGTGGGCACGGCCGTGCTGCTGGTGAGCATGAGCCCCACGCTGGCGCTGCTGGTGCTGTTGACCGTGCCCTTCATCATCTGGCGCGGGCTAGTGTATGGCAGCCAGTCGCGCCCGCTGTCGGCGGCCATTCAAGACTCGCTCGGCCAGGTGACGACCCAGCTAGAGCAAAACCTGCGCGGGATGCGCGTGGTCAAGGCCTTCGCCCAGTCGCCGGCCGAGATTGTGCGCTTCGATGAGGTCAATGAAGACTGGTTTCGGCTGTCGGCGCGTTCGGCCCGGCTCGACGCCTTCAACCTGCCGCTGCTCGAGCTGATCGTCAACATTGGCAGCCTGCTGATCTTGTTCTACGGCGGGTGGCAGGTGATCAACGGCGGCCTGACGCTGGGCGAGTTGGTGGCCTTCACCACCTACCTGGCGCAATTGTCTGGGCCGGTGCGCGTGATGGGCCGGGTGATTCCGGCCATCGCCATGGCCAGCGCGGCCGGCAGCCGCATCTTTGGCGTGCTCGACTCGCTGCCCGAAGTGCGCGACGTGCCGGGGGCCGAGGTGCTGCCGCCGCTGCGCGGGCACGTGAAGTTTGAGGACGTGAGCCTGGCCTACGACGTCGGCGTCGCAACCGGACGCTTGCGCCCAGCCGTGAGTGACATCAACTTCGAGGCGCAGCCGGGCCAGGTGATTGCGCTGCTCGGCAGCACCGGGGCCGGCAAGAGCACCATCACCTACCTGATTAGCCGCTTCTACGACCCCACCAGCGGGCGCGTGACGATTGACGGCCACGACCTGCGCCAGGTGACGCGCGCCTCGCTGCGCCGCCAGATCGGCGTGGTGCTGCAAGAGACGGTGCTGTTCGCGGCCACCATCCGCGAGAACATTGCCTTTGGGCGACCGGAAGCCAGCGAAGCCGACATCGTGGCGGCGGCGCAGGCAGCCCAGGCCCACGACTTCATCTTGAGCTTCCCAGCCGGCTACGACACCATGGTGGGCGAGAAGGGCGTGACGCTCTCCGGCGGGCAGAAGCAGCGGCTGGCGATTGCCCGCGCCCTGCTGACCGACCCGCGCATTTTGATCTTGGACGACGCCACGGCCAGCGTGGACGGCGAGACCGAGCGGCTGATCCAACAGGCGCTCGACCAGCTGATGCAGGGCCGCACGACCTTTGTGATTGCCCACCGCCTGAGCACACTGCGGCGGGCCGACTTGATCTTGGTGCTGGAGCACGGGCGGCTGGTGGCGCGCGGCCGGCACGATACGCTGCTGGTCGACTCGCCGCTGTACGCCGCGATCTACGAGCGCCAGCAAAAGCTCGACACCGACGGGCATCACGCCGCCGGTGTGGTGGGGGAGGAGGCCTAGCCATGGCGAACGGACCGCGCTCGACGCTGCAAGCCGCCGGCCGCGAAGGCGTGGGGCAGATGTTCAACCCGCGCGTGGTGCGCCGGATGCTGGTCTACCTGTGGCCCTACCGCGGGCGGGTGGCGCTGGGCGCCGGGCTGATGCTGGTGGTAACCGGCACCACGCTGCTGATCCCCTACCTGACCAAGCTGGCGATTGACCAGGCCATCACCGTCGGCGACGGCGCGCTGCTGCTGCAACTGACGGGGATGCTGGCGGTGGCCTTCCTGGTGCAGTTTGGGGCCTCGGCTTTCCAGCGCTACATGCTGGGCTGGGTGGGCGAGCGCGCGCTGACCGATGTGCGCGCCGACCTGTTCCGCCATTTGCAGTCGCTCTCGATGGGCTACTTCGACACGCAGATCGTGGGCGTGGTGGTCTCGCGCGTGATTAACGACGTGGAGACCATCAGCGACCTGCTCTCACAAGGTTTGATCCAACTGCTGGGCGACGGGCTGATCCTGATCGGCATCATCATCGTCATGCTGCAGCTCGACGCCCGGCTGGCGCTGCTGACCTTTATCGTGCTGCCGCTGATGGTGGTGGCCACGCGCCTGTTCACCGAGCGGGCGCGCGGCGCGTTCCGCATGACGCGCTCGACCGTGGCGGCCGTGGTGGGCGACCTGGCCGAAGACATCGCCGGGATGCGGGTGATCCAGGCCTTCGCGCAGGAAGACGTGTCGCGGGCGCGCTTCGAGCGCGTGAACGACGCTAACCGCCACGCCACGATCAGGGCCACCTCGTTGTCGTTCGTCTTTCTGCCGTCGGTCGAAGTTCTGGGGGTGCTGGCGACGGCGATTGTGCTGTGGTTCGGCGGACAGCAGTTGGTACAGGGCCAACTGACGCTGGGGGTGCTGGTGGCCTTTCTGGCCTACGTGGGCCGGTTCTTCCAGCCGATTCAGGAACTGAGCCAGCTCCAGACGACGCTGCAATCGGCCATGGCCGGCGGCGAGCAGGTGGTGCGGCTGTTGGAAACGCAGCCGGTGGTGAAGGATCGGCCGGACGCGGGCGAGCTGCCGCCGCTGGCGGGGCGCATCACCTTCGAGCAGGTGAGCTTCGCTTACAAGCCCGGTTCGCCGCCAGTGCTGCACGAAGTCAATCTCGACATTGCGCCTGGGAGCATTGTGGCGCTGGTCGGGCCGACCGGCGCGGGCAAGACCTCCATCGCCAGCCTGATCCTGCGGCTGTACGATGTGACTGCTGGCGCCGTGAAGATGGATGGGATCGACATCCGCGACGTGCAGCAGCTCTCGCTGCGGCGGCAGACGGGCGTGGTGTCGCAGGACTCGTTCCTGTTCGCCGGCACGGTGACCGACAACCTGCGCTTCGCGCGCCCCGCCGCCACGCTGGCCGAGTGCCTCGCGGCGGCGCAGACGGCCAACGCGCACGGCTTCATCACCAACTTGCCCAACGGCTATGACACGCTCATTCTCGAAGGCGGGGCCAACTTTTCGCTCGGGCAGCGGCAACTGCTGTGCATTGCCCGCGCGGTGCTGGCCGACCCGCGCATTTTGATCTTGGACGAGGCCACCGCGCACGTGGACACGGTGACCGAGGCGCTGATCCAACAGGCGCTCGAACGGCTGCTGGCGGGGCGCACGACGGTCGTCATTGCCCACCGCCTGAGCACGATCCAGAACGCCGACCTGATCTGCGTGGTCAACGGCGGCCGGATTGTGGAGATGGGCAAGCACGATGAGTTGGTGCGGCTGGGCGGGCTGTACCGCACGCTGCACGACCGCCAGTTTGTGGACCTCAACGACACCTCGCGCCAGTCGCGCTGGGTGAACACGACGCCGGGCGAGAAGGTGAAAGTGAAGAAGGGCGGCGGCGGGGGGGAGTAGCGGTCGGAGAAAACCTTTGCCCACGAATCGCTGCGCGCGAATTTTGGGTGAGGGTGGCGGAGGGTTGGATAAGGGCGAGAGGCGGCACGCGCACAAAGAGGGCTGGGTGTGATCCTTCCGAAAGTCCGTGATCCACGTTTCATCACGATCCGCCGGGGTGGGCGCCTGACCGATGCGGACCACCAGCGCCTCGCCCTGTGGGCGGCCGCCTGCGCCGAGCACGTGCTGGAGCTGTTCGAGGCGGCTCAGCCGGGGGACCCACGACCGCGTTACGCGATTGAGCAGGCCCGCGCCTGGGTGCGCGGCGAGCGCACGATGTCGCAGACGCGCGCGGCGGGCGGCCATGCCAATGCCGCCGCCAGAGACCTGAGCGGGGCCGCCCGGCATGCCGCGTTCGCTGCCGCCCAGGCCGCGCTGGTCGCGCACGTCGCCGCGCACGAGCTGGGGGCGGCCGCCTATGCGATCAAGGCCGCCCAGGCGGCTGCGCCGGCCGGCGAGCGCGAGACCGCCGGGCGACGCGAGTGCCGCTGGCAGCGCGCCCAGCTCCCGGCGGCGATTCGCGCGCTCGTACTCGACGACCAGCGGTTGCGGAACGACATCTGCTGGTCGGTTTTTGAGGGCTGAGCGCGCGGCTTCACCCGCCAGAGTCAAAGCGGCGCGCCCATTTGGCCTCGCGCACCAGTGTGCTAAACTCTGCCGGATTGCACGCCTAGCTGAGGGACACCCCATGACCATTGCATTGGCCGCACCGGTTGAGCTGGAAGCAGTGGTCGGGCGCGGCGACGCGGGCCGGCTGCTGAGCGAGGCCGAGATCGCCGGGCTGATCGAGACCGGGTTGGGCGCGCTGCCGCTCGACGGCCAGCGTGTGCTCCTGATCGTCCCCGACCTGACGCGCACCATGCCGCTGCCGCTGTTCTTCCGGCACATGCTGGCGCACCTGCTGCCGCGCGTGGCCGCCGCCGATGTGCTGGTGGCGCTGGGCACGCATCCGCCGCTGACCGAAGCCGAACTGCTGCGTTTGGTCGGCCTGACCCCCGCGCAGAAGGCCGCCGACTACCCCAACGTCCGTCTGCTGAACCACGCCTGGCAAGACCCCGCCGCGCTGGTCACGCTGGGCGTCATCCCCGCCGCCGAAATGGAAGTCTACAGCGCCGGCCGCCTGAGCGCCGATGTGCCGGTGGTGCTCAACCGCCTGGTGTTGGAGTACGACCACCTGCTGATCTGCGGCCCGGTCTTCCCGCACGAGGTGGCCGGCTTCAGCGGTGGCAACAAGTATTTCTTCCCCGGCATCGCGGGGGCCGAGGTGATCGACTACACCCACTGGCTCGGCGCGCTCATCACCTCCTACGAACTGATCGGTCTGCCCAACACGCCCATCCGCGCCATCATCGACCGCGCCGCGACCATGATCCCGCGCCCCCGGCACGCGCTGTGCAGCGTGGTGACGGGCGAGGGGGTGCACGGGCTGTACATCGGCACGCCGGAGGCCGCCTGGGCCGCCGCCGCCGCGCTGTCGTCGCAGGTGCACATTCAGTGGCACGCCCAGCCCTACCCGTTGGTGCTGGCGGTGCTGCCGGAGATGTATACCGAGTTGTGGGTGGGCGGCAAGGGCATGTACAAGACCGAGCCGGTCATTGCCGACGGCGGCGAGTTGATCCTGTACGCCCCGCATCTGCGCGAGATCAGCACCACCCACGGCCGCGTGATCGAGGAGATCGGCTATCACGTGCGCGACTATTTCACCAAGCAGTGGGACAAGTTCAAACATTACCCGTGGGGCGTGCTGGGTCACTCAACCTACGTGCGCGGCGGCGGCACCTACGAGAACGGCATCGAGCGCCCGCGCGTGACGGTGACGCTCGCGACCGGCCTGCCCGAGAGCGTATGCCGCGCGATCAACCTGGGCTACCGCGACCCGGCCACGATCGACCCCGCCGCCTACGCCAACCGCGAGGCCGAGGGAATTCTGCTTGTGCCGCACGCGGGCGAGACGCTGCATAGGTTGAGGGTGGGGTAGGCCACTTCCGCGCAGAGAATCAATTCATTGGGGGCAAACATGACGATACCTGATTATCAAACCTTGATGCTTCCGCTGTTGCGGTTCGCGACAGATAAGGAAGAACACTCATTGCGAGAAGCAACCGAAGCATTGGCCCTGGAGTTCAAGCTCACAGAGACTGAATTGACAGAAATGCTGCCCAGCGCTCGTAAAACTCGGTTCTATGACCGCGTCGGTTGGGCTGGAACGTATCTCCGCAAAGCTGGCTTGCTGATTTCCTCTCGGCGCGGACGGTTTCAAATCACCGAGCGAGGCGCAGATATTTTGAAGAATCCGCCCCTGCGAATAAACGTCGAATTCCTGGGGCAGTTCAAGGAGTTTGTCGAATTTCGTACCCGACGCGACAAATTGGACGAGGAAACTCCGGTAGACGAAGTAGAACCGCAGACCCCCGAAGAGGCCATCGAAGTGGCCTATCAGAACTTGCGGCAAAGTCTCGCAGACGAAATATTAATTGCTGTAAAGGGTTGTTCACCCACGTTCTTTGAACGCTTGGTTGTTGATGTGCTGGTAAAGATGGGCTATGGTGGGACACGAAAGGATGCTGGTAAGGCCATTGGCCGAAGCGGCGACGATGGCATTGACGGGATCATCAACGAAGACCGGCTTGGACTCGATGTGATTTATCTCCAGGCGAAGAAATGGGAAGGGCCGGTTGGTCGGCCAGAGATACAAAAGTTTGCGGGCGCATTACAAGGCCAGCGGGCTAAGAAGGGAGTCTTTATCACTACCTCGACCTTTACAAAAGACGCCCAGGAGTTTGCCTCGCGCATTGACAGCAAAATCACGCTCATTGATGGTCTATTACTCAGCCAGTTGATGCTGGACTACAATGTTGGCGTCAACGCAGTGGCATTGTATGAGTTGAAGCGCCTCGACTCGGACTATTTCATAGAAGAGTGACACATCTCTTTAATCCGCTAACCGTCCAATTTCAGATGTAGCTTGCTGTCCCTATTCCGAGGCCCCTACATGACCACCCACACCCCCCCCCCAGCCCAACCAGCGTACTCCCACCAGAACGGAAACCTGCACGCCATGACAGAGATCTACACGCCGGCCGAGATGGCGGGC
>JBBRZY010000121.1:0-9487 GCA_038252885.1 Anaerolineales bacterium
ACGTTGTCACCGGGTCAGGGTGGGTGGGCGGCCGCCGGGCCGCCGGCCCTCCTGTGTTTGTTAGGCGCTCCATGAAATCCATTTTGGTCGTAGACGACGAAGCCGGCATTACCCAACTGGCGCGCGACTATCTCGTGCACGCCGGCTTTGGCGTGACGACCGCCGCCGACGGCCCGGCTGCGCTGGCCGCCTTCCGCGCCGAGCGGCCCGACCTGGTGGTGCTCGACCTGGGCTTGCCCGAGTTGGACGGGCTGGATGTGGCCCGCCGGCTGCGGCAGGACAGCAACGTGCCGATCATCATGCTGACGGCGCGCGGCGAAGAGAGCTACAAGCTGGTGGGGCTGGCGCTGGGCGCGGATGACTACATGGTCAAGCCGTTCAGCCCGAAGGAGTTGGTGGCCCGCGTGCGCGCCGTGCTGCGCCGGGCCGACAGCGCCCAGGCCGACCCCGGCGCGGCGACAGCCGTGATCCGCGCCGCCGACCTGACGCTCGACCCGGCCCGCCTGAGCGCGCGGCGCGGCGACGACCGGATCGAGCTGACCGCCACCGAGTTCACGCTGCTGGCCACGCTGGCGCGGCAGCCGGGGCGCGTGTTCACCCGCGGCCAACTGCTCGACGCGGTGCGCGGCGTGGCCATCGAGAGCTACGAGCGCGCGATTGATACGCACATCAAAAATCTGCGCCGCAAGCTGGAGCCCGACCCGCGTGAGCCGCGCTACTTGCTGACGGTCTACGGGCTGGGCTATAAGTTCGCCGATGTCTGAACCGGTAATACCTCCCTCAGGCAACGAGCCGCCTGGCCCGCCGCCGTTCTGGCGGCACGGCCCACGCCAGCGCCCGCCGTGGTGGCCGGAGGGCGAGCCCTGGCCGCCGCAGCGCGGCAGCCGCTGGCGCATGGGCCGCCAATTTCGCGGGCGCTATGTGCTGCGCTCGCTGCTGGCGCTACTGGCCATCTTGGTCGTCATTGTGGGCGGCGCGACGGTGTGCTTTTGGCTGGTGGTGGGGGCGGTCGACGCGGTGCCGTTCCCGCACGGGCTGGGGCCGGCCTGGCGCTTCTTGCCGCTGCCGGTGCTGTTTGTGGGCGGGCTGCTGTTTTTGCTGCTGCTGCGCGCCCTGCGCCGCGTGACCGCCCCAGTGGATGACTTCATGGACGCGGTGGCGCGCGTGGCCGACGGCGACTTTGCAGCGCGGGTGGCCGAGCGCGGCCCGCGCGAAACGCGGCGGCTGGCGCGGGCCTTCAACACCATGACCGAGCGGCTGCAAGCCACCGAGGCCCAGCGCCGCTCGCTGCTGGCGGATGTGACCCACGAGCTGCGCACGCCGCTGACCGTCATCCAAGGCAACCTGGAAGGGCTGCTCGACGGCGTGTACCCGGCTGATGCTTCGCACCTGACGCCCATTCTGGATGAGACGCGCGTGCTGGCGCGGTTGATCGACGATCTGCGCACACTGGCCGAGGCCGAGAGCGGCACCCTAACACTGCACCGCGAGCCGACCGACCTGGGCGTGCTGTGCGGCGAGACGGCCGCTTCTTTCCGGCCGCAAGCTGCGGCGGTGGGGGTGGTGCTAACGCTGGACGTGGCCGACGATTTGCCGCTGGCGAACGTGGACCCGCTGCGGCTGCGCGAGGTGCTGACCAACCTGGTGGCGAACGCGCTGCGCTACACGCCGGGCGGCGGCAGCGTGACGCTGCGCGGCCGGGCGCAGCCGGCGGCCGAGGGCGAGGCGAGCGTGCGGTTGGAAGTGGCCGACACCGGCGCGGGCATCGCACCCGACCGGCTGCCGCACATCTTCGACCGCTTCTACAAGTCGCCGGACTCGCGCGGCAGCGGGCTGGGGCTGGCGATTGCCAAGAACCTGGTGGCGGCGCACGGCGGCGAGCTAAGCGCGCGCAGCACGCCCGGCGCGGGCACGACCATGCTGATCCGGCTGCCGGTCGAGTAGCCGGCCATGCGCAGCGTAGCCGAGCACCCGCCGCTAGATGCCCAAGGGTTCTTTTTCATCGCCCTGGCGTTGATGGGGCTGCTGCGCTGGTTGTGGCCGGTGTGGGTGTTCGGGCCGGGGCCGTGGAACTGGTCTGGGCTGGTATTGGTCGCGGCGGGAGTGGCGGTGGCCTTGGCCGGCAGCCAGGCGTTTGGCCGCGCCGGTACGACGCGGCAGCCCTTCGTGGAATCAACTGCCCTGGTGACCAGTGGCGTGTATCGCTATAGCCGCAACCCGATGTATCTGGGGATGGTGCTGGCGCTGCTGGGCGTGGGGCTTATCTTGGGCGCGCTCACGCCGTTCGTGGTCGTCCCGGCGTTTACCTGGCTTGTCCAGCGGAGCTTTATCGCCATCGAGGAGCAGATGCTGACCGCGAAGTTCGGCGCGACTTACACGGCCTACCAGCGCCGGGTGCGGCGGTGGATTTGAACGCCTGTCTGTGCTTCTGTTGGCTACCGATACCTTGACCCTGTCATTCCGAACCCGCATCAGGTCATTGGGCCTGGCGCTGCCCTGGGGCGGGTGAGAAATCTCACCATCAATACAACAGAGGGCGCGGGACTGATCAGCCGGGGCCAATCAATCAATAGGCTGCGAAAGGTCAAAGGGTGAGATTCCTCACCCCGCCAATTCCTATGCGTTGCTATAAGGCTATGAGCGGGGCTTCGGAATCACAGGTAAGAGTGGGCTAATTAGTCCACACATCACGGGGCGGGGCTTCGGAATGATAGGTAAGAGGGGGCTGCCTGGTCCACCCGGTCCGAGAACGGGTGCTCACACCAGCACAGTCCGGTGTCGCCTTCGTCCGCTCTACACCGATTGCAGATATTGAACTTCGGGGAACTTCTCGAGGCAGTAGTTGAGGTCGAAGGGCGAGCGGAAGAGCGCCACAAGGCGACCTTCGGCGTCGCGGGTGCGGAGCAGGCCGTGGCCCCAGGGGAGGCGATCAAGGGCTTCGGCCGGGCCGTCGAGCCAGCGGGCCACTTTATACGTCATCGGCTCGACCACGGTCGGCACACTGTACTCGGCCTCTAGGCGCGCCTGCACCACGTCAAATTGCAGTCGGCCCACCACCGCCAGGATCGGGTGGCGCTGGCCGGCGTCCACCTCGTACAGGATCTGCATCGCGCCTTCAGTCTCCAACTGGCTCAGGCCTTTTAGAAACTGCTTCTGCTTGCCAATATCGGTGTTGCGCAGCGTGGCGAAGTGCTCCGGCTGAAAGCGCGGGATGGGCGCGAAGCGGAAGCCGCGCTCCTGCGCCAGCGTGTCGCCGATGGCAAACTGGCCGCCGGCCGGCAACCCAATGATGTCGCCGGGGAAGGCCTCTTCAATCACCTCGCGCTCGTTGGCGAAAAAGCGGTAGGGGCGCGGCAGGCGCAGCGTGCGCTCGCCCTGCGCGTGGTAGACCGTCATGTCGCGCTCGAAGCGCCCAGAGCAGATGCGCAGGAAGGCCACGCTGTCGCGATGGTTGGGGTTCATGTTCGCCTGAATCTTGAACACGAAGCCTGAGAAGCTCGGCCGGTCGGGCAGCAACTCGCCCGCGTCGGTCGGGTAGGGCAGCGGCGCGGGGCCGTACTGCAAGAAGCCGTCGAGGAACAGCCGCACGCCGAAGTTGGTGAGGGCGCTGCCAAAGAACACCGGCGTCTGCTGCGCGCCCAGCACCAATTCGTGGTCAAACTCAATGTTCAAGCCATCCAACAGGTCGACTTCGCCGCGCAGGCGGGCCAGCGCGTTCTCGCCCAGGTGGTCGGCCAGCGCCGGGTCGTCCCAGGCGATGTAAGTTTCGGGGGCCATCTTCTCATTGCGAACGGTGCGGTCGTACAGGTAGACACCGCGCGCGGCCCGGTCGTAAACGCCGCGAAAGTCTAGCCCGTCGCCGATGGGCCAGTTGACCGGGGCGGGCTGCATACCCAACACTTGCTCCAGTTCGTCTAGCAACTCCAGCGGGTCGCGCGCCGGGCGGTCAAACTTGTTAATGAAGGTGAAGATCGGGATGCCGCGCTTGCGGCAGACGTCGAACAGCTTGCGGGTCTGGGCCTCAATGCCCTTGGCGCCGTCCAGCACCATGACGGCGCTGTCGACCGCCGCGAGCGTGCGGTAGGTGTCTTCGGAGAAGTCTTCGTGGCCGGGTGTGTCGAGCAGGTTGAAGACGTGGTCGCGATACGGAAATTGCAGCACAGTGGAGGTGATGGAGATGCCGCGTTCGCGCTCCATCGCCATCCAGTCGGAGGTGGCGTGGCGCTGGGCGCGGCGGGCGCGGACGCTGCCGGCCAGGTGGATGGCGTTGCCATACAGCAGCAGCTTTTCGGTCAGCGTGGTCTTGCCCGCGTCCGGGTGGGAGATGATGGCGAAGGTGCGGCGCTTGGCGATCTGCTCGGCCAGGGCCGCCTGGGCGGCCACGGTCTCGGCAGGGGCCGCGCCGGAGGGTTCAGTGCTCATGCAACGTTTTCCAGACAACGAAAAGTCACGGCGTAGGCGGCCGTGACCGGCGATCTTCACTTCGGCTTAAAGTATAACTGTCTCCGGGGCAGGTGTCCAGAGTTGGAGGTCGGAAGAGCTGGGGACTCGGGGGACTCGAGGGCGGCAGGGGATTGGGCGTCGGTGGGAACGCGGGTGAAATTCCCCCTAAAGGGTGCTTCGCAACCACCCCGCCACAAGGTCGCGCAGGTATCGAGGCAGCGAGCGGGGGTTCGGAATGACAGTGGCTGAGGGGGTGGACGGACAGGCGCAAGGGGGCCATGGGCTCGCACGCGCGCTGTCGACTGCGCTGCTGTCTGCCTCCTAGCGACTGCCTCCCACCTCCTGGCGACTGCCTTCTGTCGTCTCCGACATCAGACTTTTGACCTCCGACTTCCGACATCTGACTTCCGCCTTCCTCGCCTCGGGGCTATACTACGCCGGCCGGTATGAGTGACGTCGAGTTTGTTCTTTATGTAGCCGGCCCCAACCCACAGGTCGAGGCGGCGGTCGAGCAACTGCGTCAGGAATGTGCTGGCCGGTTGGCTTTGAGTTGCCGGCTGACGGTGGTGGATGTGCAGGCCCAACCGACGGCGGCCGCGGCGGCGCAGGTTTTTGTCACCCCCACACTCGTGCAGCAGCAGCCCGCGCCCGAGCGGCGCGTCGTCGGCGATCTGAGAGACCCGCAGCGGATGATGGCGGCGCTCGGGCTGGCGGCCCCCACCCCGGCGCCACTCACGCGCCACCGCCAAGGACAGTCGTAATGCCCAGACGTGCCCAGACGCCGGCCCCGCCAACGCCCAACTTTTTTCGGTGGCTGCTCGATCAGCAGCCAGCGGCCATGCTGGTGGTCGCCGCCGACGGGCTGGTGCGCTACGCTAACCCGGCCTGCGAGGGCCTGCTCGGCGCGTCGGCGGCGGCGCTGATCGGCAGCTACTTCGGCGTGCCGCTGGGCGGCGCCGACGGCCTGACCGTGCAACTGCCGCAGCGGTCCGGCGGCCTGGGCCAGGCCGAGTGGCAGGTCCTCCCCCTGGAATGGGAGGGCCAGCCCGCCTACGGCCTGTCGCTACGCGACCTGACCCACCAACCCCCCACCGAACACGGCCCACGCGAGACCGAAGACCTGCATCGGCTGGCCCTCAGCAGCCTGTCGGACGCCGTCTTCATCACCGATGATGCCGGGCAATTCAAATACATTAGCGCAAACGTGGAGGTCGCCTTCGGCTACAGCGTGGCCGAGGTGGCCGCGCTGGGCAACGCGCAAGCCCTGCTGGGCGGCGCGCTGGTCGACCCGGCCGCCGTGGCCACGGTGGGCGAGATCAGCAATCTCGAGTGGGCCGTCACCGATAAGGGCGGCCAACGGCGCGAACTGCTGATCAATGTTAAGCGCGTCGCGCTGGCCGGCGGCACGCAGCTGTATAGCTGCCGCGACGTCACCGAGCGCAGCCGGGTGGCCCAGGCCGCGCGCTTGAGCGGCGCCCGCTTCCAGGCGCTGATCGAAAACAATGCCGACATCGTGGCCCTGTTTGACGCGCGTGGCCGCTTCATTTTCGCCAGCGCGGCGGTGCAAACTGTGCTGGGCCACTCGCCGCAGACGCTGGTCGGGCGACCCGGCACCAGCCTGGTGCACCCCGCCGACCGGCACACCCTGCTCCAGGCCATGCAGCGCGTCAGCGCTGCCGCCGGCCAACGCGCCACCCACAGTTTCCGCATGCGGCATGCCGACGGCCGCTGGCGCTGGATGGAAGGCACTGGCCAGAACCTGCTGGGCGAGCCGGGCGTCTTGTCGATCGTCGCCAACTTCCGCGACGTTAGCGAGCGGCATCGCGCCCAGGCCCGGCTGGCGGCCTTCGCCCAACTGGGCCAGCGGCTGGCGGCCGTGCGCACGGCGGTCGAGGCCGCCCGGCTGATCTTTGAAGTGGCCGATGACCTGCTGGGCTGGGACTCGTGCTACCTCGACCGTTACGTGCCGGCCGAGGACCGCCAGTACTCGGTGCTGCATGCCGACATTATTGACGGGCAGCGCGTGATCGAAACCGACCTAACCGCCTCGTCGGAACCCAGCCGCGACTTGATGGCCGAGGGCGGCAAGCTGGTGCTGCGCCAGCCAGAAGAGGGTGCGTTCGATGAAGACCTGCGGCCGTTCGGCAACACCGGGCGGCGCTCGGCCTCGCTGATGTTTGTGCCCATTCACTATGGGGCCCAGGTGCGCGGCATCCTGTCGATCCAGAGCTATTCCTTCGACGCCTACACCCCCGACGACTTGCAGGCGCTGCAAGCCCTGGCCGACCACTGCGGCGGCGCGCTCGACCGGCTGCAAATTGAGGAAGACCTGCGCGAACGCGAGGCGCTGCTGAGCCAGATGCTCGAACTGCTGCCGGTGGGCGTGTGGCTGGCCGATGCCGCCGGCCGCATTCAGTCGGGCAACGCGGCCGGGCTGCAAATTTGGGGCCGGGCGCGCTACGGGGGCCCCGAGGCGTTGGAAGAATACCGGGGCTGGTGGAGCAGCACCGGCGAGCGCCTATCGGCCGACGCCTGGGGCGTCAGCCGGGCCATTCAGCACGGCGAGACGTCCATCAACGAAGTCATTGACATTGAGACATTCACGGGGCAGCGCAAGACGATCCTCAACTCGGTCGTGCCGCTGCGCGACGGCGACCAGGCCATCACCGGGGCCATCATCGTCAACGAAGACATCACCGAGCGCCGCCAGCGCGAGCGCGAGTTGGAAGCGCTGGCGAACCTGAGCGCGGCGCTGCGCCAGGCGGCCACGCGGGCCGAGATGCTGCCGGTCATCCTCAATCACCTGATCGAGCTGGTGCACGCCGAGGGCGCCGCGCTGGTGCGCCCGGTGCAAGACACCGAGGTCAACCTGCTGGAGGTGGAACTGGCCATTGGCGGCTGGGCCAACACCACCGGGCTGCGCGTGCCGCTGGCCGGCAGCCCGAGCGAACGGGTGATGGCGAGCGGCACGCCGCTGGTCTCGACCGATGCGCGCGCCGAACCAGGCTACGCCACCCCGCAATTGCTCGACGGCGTGCTGGCGGCGGCCTGCCTGCCGCTGGTGGCCGACGAGCATGCCATCGGCGCGGTGTGGGTACTGCGCGCCCGGCCCTATGGCCCGGCCGAGGTGCGGCTGCTGGTGGCGCTGGCCGATATGGCCGCCAACGCCCTGCGGCGCGCCAGCCTGCACGAGCAGACCCAGCGCCGCGCCGAGCAGTTGGCGGCCATGAACGCTCTGGGCCGCGCCCTGTCTGAGACGCTCAATCTGCCGCAAATCTACGAGCAGTTGTACACCGCCACGCTGCAACTGCTGCCCGACCTGGCCACGCTGATCATCGGCCGCTACGCGCCGGAGAGCGACCACCTGACGGCGGTGTTCGCAGTGCACGCCGGCGCGCGCTTAGACAGCGCGCAATTGCCGCCGCTGAACCTGGCCGCCCCGACCGGCGACCGGCGCGCCCCACTGATCCTCAACCACCTGACGGCCGAGGCCCAGCCGCTGCCGGCCGCGCTGCTGGCCAGCGGCTCGGCCGGCCCGGCCCAGTCGGCCCTGTATGTGCCGATGCTCACCAAGGGCCGCGTGATCGGCGTGATGCATGTGCAGAGCTACGCGCGTGACCGCTTCAGCCCAGCCGAGGCCGAGCTGCTCAGCCTGGCGGCCAATACAGCCGCCATCGCCATCGAGAATGCGCGCTTGTTCAGCGAGACCGAGCGCCGGCTGCACTACATGCAGGCGCTGCACGACATTGACCGCGCCATCACCTCCAGCCTCGACCTGCGGGTGACGCTCGATGTGCTGCTCGACCAGGCCGTCGCCCAACTCGATGTAGACGCCGCCGCGGTGCTGCTGCTCAACCCGCACCTGCAAACGCTCGAGTACGCGGCCGGGCGCGGCTTTCGCTCTAAGTCGATCGAGCGCACCCACCTGCGGCTGGACGAGGACCAGGCCAGCCGGGCGGCCACCGAGCGCCAGCCGATCTTCCTCCCCAACCTGGCCGAGTTCAGCGGCGACTTCACCCGCCGCCGCCTGCTGCTGGGCGAGCGGTTTGTGTCGTACTACGCCATGCCGCTGATCGCCAAGGGCGAGGTCAAGGGCGTGCTGGAAGTCTTCCACCGCTCGCTGCTCGAGCCGACCGTCGAGTGGCGCGACTTCTTGCAGACGCTGGCCGGGCAGGCCGCCATGGCCATTGACAACACGGCCCTGTTCAACAGCTTGCAGCGCTCGAATACCGAGCTGAGCCTGGCCTACGACGCCACGATTGAGGGCTGGTCGCGCGCGCTCGACCTGCGCGACCGCGAGACCGAAGGCCACACCCAGCGCGTGGCCAGCTTGACCATGCGGTTGGCGCGCGCCATAGGCTTGAGCGACGCCGAGTTGACCCACGTGCGGCGCGGCGCGCTGCTGCACGACATCGGCAAGATGGGCATTCCTGACGGCATTTTACATAAGCCCGGCCCACTGAGCGACGAGGAGTGGGTGATCATGCGCCGCCACCCCGTGTATGCCTACGAACTGCTGCGGCCGGTTGAGTTCCTGCGGCCCGCGCTCGACATCCCGTATTGCCACCACGAAAAATGGGACGGCAGCGGCTACCCGCGCGGGCTGCACGGCGAGCAAATTCCACTGGCGGCGCGAGTCTTTGCCGTGGTGGATGTGTGGGACGCCCTCAGCTCCGACCGGCCCTATCGCGCCGCCTGGCCGGCCGAGCGCGTGCGGGCCTACCTGCGCGACGAGGTCGGCCGGCACTTCGATCCACGGGTGGTCGAGACCTTTCTTAGCCTCGAAGCTGGTGGCCGCCAGGCCGGCCCCTGGCCGAATGAGGCCTGATTTTCTGCTATACTCGCGCCTAAATGTCGAGCGCTGTTGACCTTAACCCGGCCGTGCTGCAGGCCGAACTCGCCCGCCTCGATGCGCGCATTCAGCGTGAAGTCGCCCGCTGGACTCAGGCGGGGCAAGACCCCAACGACCCCTTTCGCGGGCTAAAAATCAGCGATGCTGACGCCGAGGCGCTGGCCGCGCGCCCCTTCGGCACGAATTGGGGCC
>JBBRZY010000122.1:0-9470 GCA_038252885.1 Anaerolineales bacterium
ACCGCGTCTTTGGCGTCAGCGTGTGGTACGTGTCGTTGTTCAACGCGCTGCTGTCGCTGCTGGGCGTGCTGTCGTTGGCCGGCATCCTGACGACGCTCGACCCGGCCCACCGCCGCCAGTGGCAATGGGTTAGCCTGGCGATGCTCATCCCCTACGTGGCCTATTACGACGCCACCCCGGCCAAAGAGCCGCTGACCATGGGGCTGTTCTACTTCACGCTGCTGTTCCTGCTGCGGTTGATCGTGCGCCAGGGCCACACCTGGCGCAACACGCTGCTCAGCCTGGTGGGCCTGGCGGCGCTGACGCTGGTGCGGCCCAACGTGGCGCTGATGCTGATGATCCCCAACCTGCTAGTGCTGGCTCTGCGCCTGGGCTTGCGGCGCGGGCTGGCCATGTTGAGCCTGGCGCTGCTGCTGGTGGTCAGCCTGATCATCCTCACCGGCAATCTGCCGCGCCTGCTGTACAACTACTTCAGTCCCGACGCCTGGTTGGCCTCGCTGGCGAAGTTTTTGGCCGACCGCGAGGCCAGCGGCGATAGCGCGCTTAAGCTGGCCGTCGGCAACCTGCTGCTGCCGCGCACCCTGCCCGACCTGATTGCGCTGTCACCGGTGCGCGCCCTGGTCTGGTTCTTTCTGCCCTATCCGCTGATTGTGCCCGACTGGACCACGCTGTTTAGTTTGCGCCAGGTGGCGCAGACCAACCCCCTGGCCTACTTTCTATTTGGGGCCGATCTGCCGGCGCTGATGAGCACCTGGATGTTAATCGGCCTATCGCCGTTTTTGGCCGCGGCCGTCTTCGCGCGCCGCACGTGGCGCAGCCCCGGCTTTCAACTGGTGCTGCTCAATCTCTTTTCCATCTTGCTGGTCATCAGCAACATCCAGTTCATCATGGGCCGCCGCTATCGCACGCTGCTCGAGCCGCTAATTTTCGCGGTGGCGCTGTGGGGCGGCGTGCATGGCCGGCCGGCCAAGTACCAGGTGGCGTTCTACACGGTGCTGGTCGGCGGCGTGCTGCTGGTGGAGCTCATCGCGGGCGGCTAGGGCTGCGCGCTCAGTGGATGGCAGACGGCGTGGTGAGATGAATTCGACGAAAACATTTTTCAGAAAGCTGGTGCCCCCCGCTGTGCTCGCCTGGTTTCGGCGGCTCAAGGCCGCGCGGCTGCGCCGCCAGAACCGAGGCCAGACGGTCAAAGGGGTCTTTACGCACATCTACCAGCGCAATGTCTGGGGCGGGCAGCCCAACGAGTTTTTCTCGGGTCAGGGCTCCACTGCCCCCCACGCCACCGTCTACGCCGAGACGGTGCGGCAGTTCATCGCCGGCCGCCACCTTAGCAGCGTGGTCGACCTGGGCTGCGGCGACTTTGTGGTCGGCCAGAGCCTGCAAATGGACGGAGTGGCATACATTGGGGTGGACATCGTAGACGACTTGATCGCGCGCAACCAACGCCAGTTTGGCGGGCCGAACACCAGCTTTGTGTGCCGCGACATCATCGCCGACGAACTGCCCGCCGCCGACCTGTGCCTGATTCGGCAAGTGCTGCAGCACCTGTCTAACGCTCAGATCGCCACGATCTTGCAAAAGACGCAACAGTATCCCTTGGTGCTCATCACCGAGCACTACCCTGCGCCGGGCCGGACCATTGTGCCGAATAAAGACAAGCCGGCCGGCGGCGACATTCGCGCCATTTACAATTCAGCCGTCTACCTAGACCAGCCGCCCTTCAGGCTCCAGCCGGTGTCGCTGCTGCTGGAGGTGGAAGTGGACCCGGTGGGGCTGCCCGGTGAAACGCTGCGGACGTTCTTAGTCGAGAACGCCCACGCCGGGTCGGTGACGCCGCGCGCATGACCGCTGCTGCCGTTCGGCCCGCCCGCGTTCCGCGCCGCCCGGCCACGCCGCCGGGGTTGCTGGCGCTGTTGTTCGTCCTGGCGCTGGCGCACGGGACGCTGTATGCGGTCATCACCCCGCCCTGGCAGGCACCCGATGAGATCGCCCACTTTGAGTACGCCTGGCTGTTTGCCAAACTGCGCGTGCCGCTCTGGAACGAAAGCGCCTCGCCCGAATTAGAGCGCGCGATCATCCAATCGTTGTATGACTATCACGCCTGGACGTACGTCGGTGTGCCCACCCCAGCCGAGCCGCCCGCGCGCCTGGCCGAGGCGCCGTTCTTCCGCCTGTCGCGCACGCTCACGCGCTTCTCGCTGACCTATGTGCTCTACGCTGCTGCCGCCCTGCCGTTTGAGAGCGCGGGCCTGATCACCCAACTCTACGCCATGCGGGCCGTCTCGGTCGTCCTGGGCGCGCTGGTTGTCCTGCTCACCTACCGGCTGGCGCGCCTGGTCGAGCCCCAGTCGCCGGCGCTGGCTTGGGGCAGTGCCCTGTTTGTGCTGCTGCTGCCGCAGCACGCCTTTATTAACGGCGTGGTCAACGACGGCACACTGGCCGAAGCGCTGGCCACACTGGCGGTCTACGGCGTGGTGCGCCAGTGGCGGCCGGGCGTCAGTTGGCGCTGGCTGGCGCTCACCGCTGTCAGCGCCGGGGCCGCGCTGCTCTCGAAGACAACGGCCGTGTTTCTGCTGCCGCTGTTGGCCCTGGCGGCGCTGGCGGCGGCGCGGCGCTGGTTCAGCGCGCCGGGGCGCACCACCGCCCAGCGCCGCCAAGCCGCACTGGCGCTGCTGGCGGGCGGCGCGGCGCTGCTGGTGGGCGGGTGGTTTTTCCTGCCCTGGCTCAATCGGGTATCATCCACATTGGTCAGCGTCACCGCCACGCTGCAAGCCACGCTGGGCAACGCCGGCGCGTGGGGCGCCTACTTGCAGCGGCTACTGACCGGCGACGCCCTGGGCCAGGCCATTGCGCAGACCTTCGAGAGCTTTTGGGGTTACTTTGGCTGGATGGTCGTGCGCCTGCCCGGCCCCTGGCTGCTGGTGGCGGCCGGGTTGACCCTGCTGGCATTGGCTGGTTGGGGGCTGCGCCTGGCGGCCGACCGGCGCGACCCGGCCCGGCCCGGCGTGAAACTCTATGTGCCGGTGGCCCTGGCCGGCGGCCTGGCGCTGCTGGTGCTGCTGGCCTGGTTTATCGGCACGCCGTTGGGCGTGGAATTTTCACAGGGGCGCTATGTGTTCGGGGCCATCGCCCCGCTGGCGGTGCTACTGGTGAGCGGCTGGCTGGGCCTGGGGCCGCGCCACCGGCAGGGGCCGCTGCTGTTGGGGCTGCTGGCGGTCTGGGTCGTGTTCGACGCGGTGGCGCTCTTCGGCGCGCTGCTGCCTTACTTCTATCGCGTGGTCTAAGCGGCCGCTCGTCGCGCCGCCCTAAACTGAGGTAGTCTGATGTCCTTCTTGCGCTTGCTGCCGATCTTCATCCTATTGTTCGCGCTGACCGGGCCGGCGCCCGCTGCCGGCCACGGGCCGAGCGGGGCGCTGCCGCCCGACACCTTGGCCGCCGAGCCGGCAGTCACCCACTTGATCTATCTGCCGGTGATGCCGAACCGCCTGGCCTCCGGCTACAAGTCGCCGTTTGGCATCGTGATGTACACGGCCGTGGGCGACGAGGCCGGGCAGGCCAAGATGCGGGCAGCCGGGGCGCACTGGATTACCACCGACCTGAATTGGATCGATGTGGAGCCGAACCCGCCGGTGGGCAATGTGCACACCTATAGCTGGACCAGCCTGGATGTCGACGCGGCCAACGCCCAACTCGCC
Source organism: Anaerolineales bacterium (assembly GCA_038252885.1). GTDB lineage: Bacteria > Chloroflexota > Anaerolineae > Anaerolineales > UBA6663 > JADZEK01. The sequence goes on from JBBRZY010000122.1 coordinate 3,696, forward strand.
GGTAACGAAGTCTATGTGCTGATCAACCGTAACCCCACCTGGGCTTCGGCCTACCTGAGCGGCCCGCTGACCAACACCGCCCACCTGGTGGCCTTCGCCACCGCCGCGGTCGAACGCTACGACGGCGACGGCGTGAACGACGCGCCCGGCCACCCGATCATCCGCTACTGGTCGTTTTACGCGGAGCCCGACAACGGCGACGTGGGGGCCGCACTGCATGGCAAGGGCTATTGGGGCCACAACCCCGGCGGCTACGCGGACATGCTGATGCAGGTGTCGCCGGCCATGCACGCCGCCAACCCGCAGACCAAAGTCCTGATCGGCGGCGTGGCCTACGACTCGTTTGAGCCAGGCGGGCCGTTTGTGCGGAGCTTTCTGGGCAACACCCTGGCGGCGCTCGGCAACGCCGCCGCCGTCAACTATATCGACGCCATCGCCTTCCACTATTACCCGATCAACCTCGGCACCTGGCCCAGCATTCGCGAAAAGGGGCTGGAGATTCGCGGCATCATGAATGCGCACGGCGTCGGTCAGCTAGAGCTGGTCGTCCCAGAGATGGGCTATTGGAGCGCCGAGTCGAACGGCAGCAACGAACTGACCCAGGCCCGGACGCTGGTGCAGATGTACGTCAAGGGCATCTCCATTGGCATCAGCCACCTCGACTGGTACGCCGTCTTTGACGACGGCGGCGGCATGGAAGCGCATGGGCTGTTCTCCAACAACAATCTCAACCAGCCCAAGCAGGCCTATAGCGCCTACAAGACGCTAGCCACCACGCTCTACGGGCTGAACTACAACCGCACGTTCTACATCAGCGGCGGCGAGGCTTACGTCTTCCGCGCGCCCGATGGGCGGGAGGTAGTGGTGGCCTGGGCTACGGCCTCTTCGGCTACGGCCCAACTGCTGGGCGGCTGCTGGCGCAAGACCGATCTGCTGGGCGGCGCAGCGACGGTGATCGGCGACGGTGCGGGCGGCGACGCCGATGGGCATGTCAACGGCCAGGTGGGCGTGGCGCTCACCCAAAATCACCCCATCTACATCGCCGCCTGCAACTGACCCGGCCGCACATCTAACCTTTCTGTTCCGGCCCACGCGTGGGCGTGGGCCGGCGCGGCCCGTCAGCGTCCGCCGACCCACGGGCCGCAAACAGAAATCCAGAGTACTATTCGCGCATGTCTACAAAATCTCCCCTGGCCTGGCGGCGCTTGACTGCGCTCTTCACCCCACGCACCGCCCTGTGGCTGGGGTTCGGTCTATACCTGCTCATGGCCGCGGCGCACGTCGTCTTAGGCCAGCACAACGCCGATGAGGGCTGGTACCTCTACGCCAGCACGCGCGTGTGGTCAGGGGCCTTGCCCTATCGCGACTTCGCCTTCACGCAAATGCCGGCCCTGCCCTATCTCTACGGTCTGCCCCTGCGGCTGCTCGGGCCGAGCCTGTACGCCGGGCGGCTGATTACGGTAGCGCTGGGGCTGCTGCAAGTGGTGGCCGGTGGGCTGCTGGCGCGGCGCTATGCCGGCCCGCGCGGCGCGGCGCTGGCGGCGCTGCTGTTGGGCAGCTACACCTACGTCATCTACTTCGACACCATCGTTAAGACCTACGCGCTCGTGGCGCTGCTGGTCACGCTGACATTTCTGGCCCTGCCGCCCCGCACCGGCCCGGCCTGGCGCTGGGGCCTGGCGCTGTTCTGCGCCTCGCTGGCCGCGATGGTGCGGCTGTCGGCTGCGGCCTTCTTGTTGCCTATTCTGATCTACGCGCTGTGGACCGTGCGCGGCGGCGTGTGGGCGCGCGTGGCGCTGGCCGGCTGGGCGGTGGCCTTGTGGCTGCCGGCCGTCTACCTCTTCACGCGCGACCTCGACGCCACGCAGTGGAACCTGCTCGGCTACCATTTCGGCCAGTGGCAAGGCGCCTCACCGGTGCGCCAGTTGGCCGAGATCGTGATGTATCGCCTGCCCCTGATCGTTTCCGGCTACGCACCGCACCTGGCGCTGGCGGCAGCGGTCACCGCCGTGTATCTATCTGGCACCGGCTGGCCGCGCCGCCTGGGCGAGCTGGGCCTCATGCTCCTCAGCCTGGGCCTCTTCGCCGCCTCGCACCTGACCACCGGCGATTGGCACGTCGAATACCTCGTGCCGGCCGCCGCCGGGGCCATGCCGCTGCTGGCAATCGGCGTCGTGCGGGTGTGGGAACGGGCCGGCAGCCGCGAGTTGCGGGTGGTCTGGGCCAGCGTGTTGGCGGCCACGCTGGTGACGGCCCTCATCCAAAACTTTCCCGCCTACCTCGACCTGAAATCAAGCCCAACCCCGGTCGAAGAAGTGCGGGCGGTGGCGCGGGTGGTGGCCGAGCACAGCGCGCCCGACGACCGACTGTTGACGCTCTCGGCCTTGATCGTCGCCGTCGAGGCTCACCGTCAGGTCCTGCCGGGGCTGGAGTTGGCCCACTTCTCGGTGCAGCCGATGAGCGACGCGCAAGCGCAGGCGCTGCACATCCTGTCGCCCGGCCTGCTGGCCGACGACCTGGAACGCGAGGCGGCCAAGCTGGTGCTCCTGTCTGACCGCGACCGGCTGCTGCTGGAAGACCTGGGCCTGGGCGACCGGGTCGCAACCGCTTTGGAGGCGCACTATACCCAACTGTGGGTGCAGCCCGCGTTCGGCCAATATGCCGACGATTTGACGGTCTACATCTGCCAGGCGTGTCCCTAACGCGCTTCGGCGTGCGCGGTTTCGCTCCCGCGCGCCCCTCCGGCCCCTGCAAGCCCTATGGTATGATTTCACGACCTGGGCCTCACCGGGTCACGTAAAGCGGGACTGGCTACATCTATGACTATCGGGCTTTTTTGGGCAGCCGTGGCATTAGTCGCGTATACCTACGCCGGCTATCCGTTGCTGCTATGGCTATGGACGCGCCTCGGGCGTTTACCCCTTCCCCAGGCGCTGGATTCGGCTGAACTCCCTACGGTTTCGGTCATCATCGCGGCCCACGACGAAGAGGGCTTTATTGCTGAAAAGCTGGCGAACTGCGCCGCGATTGACTATCCGGCCGACCGGATTGAATTCCTCATCGGCTCGGATGGTTCGCAGGATGCGACCGAGGCGCTGGTGCGCGCCCAGGCCGGCCCCAACGTCCGCCTGCTGGCATTTTCAGACTGGCGGGGCAAGGCGCCCGTCGTCAACGATCTGGTGGCGGCGGCCACTGGCGACATCCTGGTTTTCACCGACGCCAACACGCTGATCGAGCCGCCGGCCATCCGACGACTGGTGGCGCACTTTGGCAACCCCCGCCTCGGCGGCGTGGCCGGCAACCTCGTGCTCCAGCGCACCAACCCGGCCACGGGCATCGCCGACGAGTCACTCTACTGGCGCTACGAAAGCCTAATCAAGGCCTGGGAGGGCCAATTGGGGCTGTTGGCGGCGGCCCCGGCCGCGCTGCACGCGCAGCGGCGCGCCCTGGTGCGGCCGCTGCCCACTCAGCGCATCATCCCCGACGATATGCTGCTGGCCGGCGGCGTGCTGCTGCAAGGCTATGCCGTCGCTTACGAAGCGACCGCCATCGGCTACGAGGGCGTCGGCGTGGACACGCATGCCGATCTGCGGCGCAAGGTGCGCGTGGCCGAAACCGGCTTCAACGTCATCCCCTATCTGTGGCCCCTGCTGCTGCCCTGGCGCGGGCGCGTGGCCTGGATGTTTTGGTCGCACAAGCTGCTGCGCTGGCTGGTGCCGTTCTTTCTGCTGACGATCTTCGTGGCGACGTTGTTCTTAATCAGCCAACCGTTTTACCTGCTGGCGCTGGTGGCGCAGGTGGCCTTCTACTTAGCCGCGGCGGCCGGCTACTGGCTGGAGGGCCGCCGGCCGCTGCCGTGGTGGTTGAGCTTTCCGTACTACTTTGCGGGGGGCAATCTAGCCATGCTGTTAGGCTTTGTGCGCAGCCTCACCCGCCCGGCCATCCCCACCTGGGGTCGTGAAGCCCGCTAGCACGCTCACCCCACGCGCCGGTCCATGGCCCCCCTGCCCGACGTGAGTCTGCCGCCCTACAGTCTGCCCCGCTGGGGGCTGCGCCTATCCGAGCGGCGCGCCCTGCTGGTGGCGGGCGACCTGGTGTGTGCGCTGGCGGCCGTGGTGGCGGCGCTGTGGCTATGGAGCCTGACCAATCGGGGCGGCTTCGCGGTGGCCGACCTGGGCGCGAAGGCGCTGTGGTTTGGCTTACTGGCCCCCGGCTGGGTGCTGCTCAGCATCCCGCTCTACGATCTACGCCGCGCGGCCTTTCCCCCGGCCACGCTCACCGGGCTGGTGTCAACTGCCGGGCTGGCTGCCTCGCTCTATCTGGCGGCCTATTTTGTTGCCCCGCCGCTGTTGCTGCCGCGCCTGGTGGCTCTATACTTCCTGGTTGGCGCGGTCGGATTTCAGGGTCTCTGGCGGCTGCTGTATATTCGCGTGTTCGTCTCGGCTTTCTTTCGGCGGCGGGCACTGGTGATCGGGGCCGGCTGGGGGGGCGAGACCATCATCCAGGCGCTCAAGGAATTTCACGGCTGGCAGTACGAGATCGTCGGGCTGATTGACGACGACGCCAGCAAGCACAACCAGCTCATCCAGGGCGTGCCGGTCTTGGGTGGGCATGAGTGTCTGCTGGAGCTGGCGCGCAAGCACGACGTGCCCGAGCTGATCTTCGCCATCACCGGCGAGGTGCAGGGCGGCATGTTCCAGGCTTTGCTCGATTGCCAGGCCACCGGCATCTCGGTCATCCGCGTGCTGCGACTATACGAGCAGGTGACCGGGCGCGTGCCGATTGACCATCTGGAGATCGACTGGCTGGTCAGCTCGTTCATCGAGCGGGTGCGGCCCGAGGCGGCTTTTGTGCTAGCCAAGCGGCTGGTGGACCTGCTGAGTTCGGTGGTGGGGTTGGGGCTGCTGGCGCTGCTGTTCCCCGGCCTGGCGCTGGGCATTCGGCTGGAGGGGCCGGGGCCGATCTTCTACCGGCAGGTGCGGTTGGGGCTGGGCGGGAAGCGCATTACCGTCATTAAATTCCGCACGATGCGGCCCGACGCCGAGCAAGACGGCGAGCCGCGCTGGGCCACCGCCGCCGATGAGCGCGTGACGCGCTTCGGCCGCTTCTTGCGCAAGACCCGGCTAGACGAGCTGCCCCAGTTCTTCAACATCCTGCGGGGTGAGATGAGCCTGATCGGCCCGCGGCCTGAGCGGCCGGAGTTTACCGCGCTGCTGGAACAGCGGCTGCCGTTTTACCGCACGCGCCTGCTGGTCAAGCCCGGCCTGACCGGCTGGGCCCAGGTCAACTATGGTTACGGCAACACCATCGAAGACGCGCTGATTAAGCTGCAGTACGACCTGTATTACATCAAGCACCAGGTCTGGTGGCTCGAGCTGGCGATCCTCATTCGCACGGTCGAGACCGTGCTGGGCATGAAGGGCACCTGACGACCGGCGCTCATTCCACCCTGCCGCCAGTCCTTTCCAGGCGTTTGTCCCTTCCTCTTTCTCTTTCTCTTTTCTTTCCTATCGGTTCTGCCGGTAGTCAGTTGTATAATCCCCGCCATGCCCGAATTACCCGAAGTTGAGACTGTGGTGCGCGAGCTGCGCGTGGGCGGGTCGGCGCGCGGCGCGTCCGTCGTGGGCCAGACCATCGCCCGCGTCACGGTGCGCTGGCCGCGCCACATCGCCACGCCTTCGGCCCGCGTCCTCAAGCAGCAACTGCCCGGCCAGACCATCACCGGGTTACGCCGGCGCGGCAAATATCTGATCTTTGAGCTCTCGCGCGATGTGC
>JBBRZY010000123.1:0-9465 GCA_038252885.1 Anaerolineales bacterium
AACGGTAGCCGATGAGCATGGCGAACGACTGGGCCGTGCTCATCAGGCCGATGGCGGCGTCGGTGGCGTGGGCAGCGCGAACGAAATAGAGCGGAAAGATCGGCGCGGCCAGCGCCATGCCGGAGAGGAAGACGAAGCGTTTGGTGGTAAAGGCCACGAAGGCCGGATAGGCCGCCACCAACCCGCGCGCCGCCCGCAGCCGTTCGCCCAGCGGCCGGGGCGGACTAGCAGGCGGCGGCGGGTTTGGCGGCAGTTCCAGCCGGCTCGAAAAGATCAGGCTCACCAGCCCACCAAGCGAAAAGCCCATGAACACGATCTGAAAGTTGAGCGGGAAGGGCAACCGCACCAGCACCTGCCCGACCACCGTCACGGCCACGGCCGAGGTCAGCCCCAGCACCGACCACCGCCGGCTCATCAGTTCGTAGCGGCCTTGCGGCCCCGCGACCGCGTTCATCACCACTGAGAAGCCCACGTTGGTCATAATCTGCGGCACGGTGACGATCGCCCAGATACCCAGCACCACGCTTACAGCAAAGGCCGAGGGCACCACCAGCGTCACCAAGCCGGTGGCGGCATAGGCCAGCAGGCTGAGGAAGCGGGCGCGGCCATACCAGGGGACGACATTCGACTGGCGCTGGAGGAACTGACCAATGGCGAGTGAGAGCAGCAGCCCGGCCACAGCGGGCATGACCGTGAGCAAGCCGACTTCGAAATTGGTGGCGCCCAGGCGCGCGAGGAAGACGGGGATGAAGGGGCCGGAGGCGTTCGCCAGCCCGACGCCGACGCCGTCGATTTGTACGTTGATGAAGTTGCGGCGCTGAAGCGGAGTACTGTCGGCTGGCGCCGCTGACCAACGGAGCCAGGCGGGCAGGCGCAGCGACATGCGGCGGCCAGCGCGGGGCCGGCTAGATTTGCTCGAAGTGCGGCATATCCACGACAAAGACCGTGGCGCGGTGCTGCAGCGGCTCGGGCGCTGAGCAGGTCTCGCGGATCAGATCGAGCACCGGCTGCACCTGGTCGGCCTCGACGCCGATCATGAGCGTGACGTTGCCCCGGCGCAGAAAGCCGCCGGTGCTGGCCACCCGCGTGACGCGGTAGGTGCGCGTGATCAGGGCGTCGATGACGGCGCGGTCGTCGGTGTCGCGGACAATGGCGAGTATTAGTTTCATATGGGCTTAGAGTTGTTCAAAGCGCTCAACATTTAGCGCGAAGACCACCGCGCCGCCGACCTCGGCCTCGATAATGGCAGCGTGAAAGAGGGAGGCTGAGCCTTCCAGGTGGGCCGGCAGATAGCGACGCTGGCGCTTGCAGCACTCGCGGAGGATGGCGAGCAGTTGGGGCTGCCGGGTACTGTGAAAGCCCAGCAGATAGGAGATTTGGGCTTCTTGCAGCAAGCCGCCGGCGGTGTTGATCTCGGTGACTTGGAAGCCATCTTTGGTGAGGCGCTGGCGCAGGTCGGCCGCCTGCTCACCCATGACGGTGATGATGAAGAGGCGGTCGATGACGCCTTGGGCGCGGATGGCGGCAGATTGGTCGGAAAAGGCCATAAGTTCTCGCGGGTTGAGAGAGTGCGCCTGGCGGGACTTGAACCCACAGCCAACGGCTTAGAAGGCCGCTGCTCTGTCCAATTGAGCTACAGGCGCGCGGCTAAAGATTATACTCCGCTGCGTCAGTTTGTTGGTGGGGCACAGGCCACCCAAACGGGTGATGCTACAGCCGACTCCTATAATCTACCACACTGAGTCAAATATGGCGGCTGGGCCGAGCGACTACACGGTGGCGAGCGCGGGCTCGACGGCAAAGCGCAGGGCGGCGTGCGCCTGACGCAGGGCCGCCTCAACCTCGGTCGGTTCAGCGCCGCGGGCGATGATGAAGCCCAGGTAGCTCTCGCCCTCCGGCAGCGGCACGAGCGGGTAGTTGAGGCGGGCTGTGATCTCCACGCTCTCCACGCCCGGCACGGCGCGGGCCGCCTCTTCGCCAGTGACACCCACCAGCGTGCCGGCGGCGGGAATGGGGATCATCATCACCCCGCCCGCCTGGCGCTCGCGGGCGGCGTCGCCCAGCGGCCAGCCGAGGGCCTGGCGCAGGATTAACTCCTCCAGGCTCACATCGGCGGCGTGGGTGAAGCGCAGTGTCTGCCCACACAGCCCGCCGATGGAGCGGCCGGCCAGCTCCAGCAGCCACACGCCCTGCGCGTTCACCCGGGCCTCGCCGTGCACCGCGCCTTCGCGCAGGCCCAGCGCCTGGGCGGCGGCGCTCACGCAGCGGGTCAGCGCGGCTTGCGTGTCGGCGTCAGCGCGCGAGGGGGTCACGTAAATTGTCTCTTCAAAGTACGGGCCGTCGAGCGGGTCGGGCTTGTCGAAGACGGCCAGCACTTGCAGGTGGCCGTCGGCCAGCAGCCCTTCGAGCGCGTACTCGCGGCCGGGCAAAAAGCCCTCCACCAGAATGTCGGTCTGGCCCAAACCGCGCAGCAGCGCCGCCACGCGCGCCCGGGCCGCCGCCAACTCGGCCGGATTGTCGGCGCGGATGACGCCCCGGCTGCCCGACAGGCAGGTGGGCTTGACTACGCACGGGTAGCCGATCTCGGCGGCGACGACGGCGGCCACTGCGGCAGCCGGCTGGTCAGCCTGGAACAAGCGAAACGGCGGCACCGGCAGCCCGGCGGCCCGCAGCGCCTGGCGCATTTGGTGCTTGTCGCGGGCGGCCTCGGCGGCGGCGAGGGCGTTGTGGCGCAGGCCGAGCGCCGCGCCCAGGTGGGCGGCCAGCAGCACGGTGGCGTCATCGGTCGGGATGATGGCGGCCAGCGGGCGCTCTTTGACCCAGGTACGCATCTGACGCACAGCGCGGGCCGGATCGCGAAAGTCGAGCCGCACCACCGCCTCGCCGGCGCTGACATGGGCCGGGGGCACATCCAGCCCGCGCACCACGGTCACGCCCAGCTTGGCGGCGGCAGCGAGGAACGGGTCGAGCCGGTAGGAATGCGCGGTGGCCAGCACCAGCACGCGCGGCGCTTCGGCCATCAAGCGCGCTCCGGCGCAGGCTTGAGGCCGGTAATAGCGTACAGCCGATGCAAGCCTGTCTTGCGCTTAGTGGGTAGGGCCACAGTGCGGCTGGGAGTCACCTTGTCCAGCTCGGTGCCGCCGCGCACTTGGGTGTGGGGGATGCTGTGTTGGCGCGAGGCATGCAGGATGGAGGTGGTCTCATCAACTTCGACTGACTTATCATTGGGGTATTCGAGGCAGGGCACGCGCGCTCCAGGCGGCCCACCCGGTGTGGGACGGCGGGGCGCAACCGGGTCATTATACGCCCGGAAGACGACCTGTTCCGCCGGCAGCACAAAATAAGCAAAATCCGGCGCGCCGGCGGCATTGATTAAAGGCTGGGGCCTCGGCTACAATCAAGGCATGAATACGGTGACACAATGCGCACGACACGCCTGAACTGGCTAGGGATTTTCTCCGGTATCAGCCTGCTTGGGGGCGTGGTGGTGCTGGTGGTGAATCTGGTGCTGTACAGCCGCGGCTTTTCGGCTTTGCCGCCGGGGCTGGCGCTCGCCAGTGTGCCGGTCGGCGGGCTAACCGAACAGCAGGCGCTGGAGCAACTGATCCTGGTCTACAACTCGCCCGTGGAATTGCAGTACCGCGATCAGCGTATCCGGCTAGAACCGGCTATGGTCAACTTTCAGATTGATTCAAGTCTGATGCTGCCCGAGGTCAACAAGTTTCGACTAAACGACACGTTCTGGACCGGCTTTTGGGATTTCTTGTGGCTGAAGCCAGGTCAGGCCAACGACGTACCGCTGCGGGCCACCTACTCGCAGGAACGGCTGCGGAGCTTCTTGGCAGACGTGGCCGCGCGGTACGACCGGCCCGGCAGCGACCCGCAGGCCGACCCGAACACGCTCGGTTTCCAAACTGGCGAGCCGGGGCATGTGATGGATGTGGACGCGGCCGTCAGCCTGGCCGATGCCGCGCTGCACTCGCCCACCACGCGCACCGTAGTCATCCCGGTTGAGGAGCAGACCACGGTGCGGCCATCGTTTGACACGCTGGCCGACCTGATCTACACGGATATCGGGCTGTTCCAATTCTCGGGGCTAGTCAGCCTGTTTCTCACCGACCTGAACAGCGGGCGCGAGTTGATTGTCAACGCGCAGGCCCAACTGCCCATGCAAGGGCCGGTTGCGTTCTCGGGCATGAGCACCATCAAGGTGCCCATCATGGTGTCGTACTTCGCCCACAATGGCCTGACGGTCAGCGCCGAGCAGAGTCTGCTGCTGCACCGCAGCATTGACGTCTCAGAGAATGCCGCCACCGACCAACTGATGACCATCATCGGCGGGGGCGACGGCTACGCCGGCACGCGCCAGGTGACGGCCGATATGCAGAAGCTGGGGCTAGCGAATACCTATATCAGCGGCCTGCTCGACACGCTGGGCGCGGTGTTGTTCCCGATCCCCACGCCGGCCAACAGCCGCAGTGACATCAATACCGGACCGGACCCATACAACCAAACGACCGTAGAAGATATGGGCACGCTGATGGTGATGATCTATCAGTGCTCGCAGGGCGGCGGCGCGCTGATTGCAGCCTTTCCGGGCGAAATGACGCCCGAGGAGTGCCGGCAGATGATTGACCTGCTGACGACCAACCTGGTCGGCCCAATCTTCATCACCGGCGGCTCGACGCCCGACGGCGTGGTGGCGCACAAGCACGGCTGGGACAGCACGCCGCTGAACAATGCCGCCGACACGGCGCTGGTGTTCACGCCCACCAGCTCGTACGCGCTGACAATCTTCGTCCACAGCGACAACTCGGTGCCGTTCGACGACATCAACCGGCTGATCATATCGCTTTCGCGCGCGGTGTATAACTACTTTAGCTGGACAGCAGCGCCGGCGGCGGAGTAGCGGTCGGAGGTCGGATGTTGGGGACTTGAGGGGCAGGTAGACGAAATACAAGGTGTGCGGCGGCAAGCCGCAGCCTGCGCCGAGCGCGGCGACGCAGAACAAAAGCCGGCCCCGTCAGAACACTGACGGGGCCGGCTTTTGTTTGGGCCGGCAACTAGCGCGGCGTCTCCGGCGGCATCTCGCGTTTGGGGCCGGTGTAGTAGAGTGCGGTCGAGGCGGGCGGCAGGTCAACCTCGAAGGCGGAGACATTGACGGCGACGGCGCGGCCGGCGAAGAGGTCGTAGACCAACTCGACGGGGCGGGGCAGCTTGAACGTGCGCGGGCCGCCGGAGACAGTGTGCACGCTGAGCAGGTCGGGCGTGGCATAGAGCACATCGCCCTGCTCGTTGTAGAGGTGCACGCCCGCGTGGCGCGCAATACCGCGCAGCACGGCGGCCGGGATATCCGGGCTGCCCATGTAGACCGAGTGCCAGGCGGCGGCCGGGTCGCCGGCGTTGAAACTCTTGAACGCAAAGCCGGGCTTGCAGGCGCCTAGCGAGGTGACGATCTGGCCCAGGTTGACTGCGTCTGGGTCTTTGACATGGAACACCGGGCCGACCGGGTTGGTGCTGCCCCAGAACAGGTCTTGCGGCAGGCCGCGCGTGATCGGGTGCGTGAAGTTGGTAATGTGCATCAACGGACCCCACGGGCCGTTGCCCTGCGTGAAGCGCAGGCCGGTCAGGTCGTGCATGTTGTCGGTATAGCGCGTCGGGCTGGTTTGGCTGGCGTCGTCGTTGAGCAGGCCGGGCGCGTACAGCCACAGCGCCGTGCGGCCGTCACGGCGCAGCACATTTTTGAGCGCGGCGCGGCGGCGGTTGTTGAGGTGGAACGGGTTGAGGAAGACGTACAGCTTGTAGGGCGGCAGGTCGCCGTCGAGCAGGTCGTCGAGAAAGTAGATGTCGTGCGGCGCGCCGAAGCGGCTGAGGCTGACCGCGCGCTGCCGCCAGATCAGCGGCAGGTCGAGGCTGTTGTTGATCGACTCGTAATAGTACGACTCGTCGTCGAGAAAAACCGCCACTTCGGCCGCCGGCGTGCGGTCCAGGCCCAGCGCCCACGTGCCGAGCGTTTGGAAGCGCGTGATCCAGTGCTGGCGCTCGTCCTTCAACTCCGGCACTTCATGCAGCTCGTTGGTCTCGAACCACGTCACGCCCAGCGCGTGGGTGATGACCTGAGCGAAGTTGCGCTGATAGACCGCGATGGAATTCTCGTGCGCCTGGTTGAGGCCATCGGGTTCCTTCAGGTTGTGCATGAGGGTGTCTTCTTCCATCACGTAAATCTTGCCGTGATGGCGCACCGCCTCGTTCGGGCTCATCGGCAGGCCGTCACCGCCCAGGCCGCGGAAGGCGTAGCTGAACGGGCTGACGATGAAGTCCACGTCGGGCGAGTGCAGCACCTTATGCAGGCCGAGGTGGCCGCTGGCTTGCATGGTGGAGACCTCCGCGCCGGCCAGCGTGCCGCTGTCGGCAAAGAAAGCCATATTCCAAGCCAACTCCAGCACATAGCCAAAGTACGCGCCAGTGAGCTTCTCGCCGCCGGTCAGTTCTTTGACCGTGCGGCAGAAGCCGCTTAGGTCGTCGGCGCACAACTCGGCGTAGCAAGTGTAATAGTCAATGGTCTTGCGCTCGCGGGCCGGGTCGCGAAAGGACTGGCCAGTAGCGGTGATGTGCTGCTCGGCGTAGGTGGGCACGGCAGCCGTGTTGAAGGTGACGGTTGGGTCGGCCCAGGCAACGACCAGCGCGGCAGTAGTGCCGTATTTGGCGCGCAGCCAGGCGCGGAAATGGTGGTGCATGGGCGCGCTGTAGTCCATCGTCTCCAGCAGCATGCAGGAGACATCCTTAATCCACTCGCCCGACGAGCCCGCGCCGATTTGGTAGCCGATGATGCGGTCGTACAGGCCCAGCTCGCGCACATGGGCAATAAAGGCCGTGATCATGGCATTCACATGCTCGCGCCAGACGGCCGAGGCGAACGAGGCGCTAGGGCGCTGGCCGTCTGACAACAATTCGGCTTCTTCGGGATAGGCCGCGTTCCACCAAGAGCCGGGGTCCGAGCGCGTGTCCACCGCCAGCTTGGCGATGAACAGCGCCTGGGGGTCCACATCAATAAAGGCCTGCAAACGCGGGCCAACCGCGGTGAAGTCATAGTGGCTGGGGTTGCCGGGACGCGGGCCGACCCACTCGTGCGTCAGGCAGTCAACCGAGTAGATGTGCACGCCGGCCTCACCATACTTTTGCGAGTAAGGCTGGTGCTCGGTGACGCGCTCCGGGTGCATGTACCCGACGAGTTGGTCGCCGAAGAAGGCCGGCTGGTCGTCGAGGAACACGGTGGGCGTGCCGTTGTGCGGTTTCAGTTGGGCTTTCATAGCTGTGTGGGCCTCGCTAAGCAAGCGCCCCAGCGCGGGCCGGGGCGGGTGTGTAATGTTGGGTTGGTTGTGAGAGAAAGGGGTGGGTGCGGAAAACGGGCAGCTCAGGCGGGGGCGTCACCGCCGCCTTCGGGTTCGCGTTTCTTGACCAGCACCAGCTTGTTGCTGCCGTCTTCGTAGGAGAACTCGACCGCGTCCATGACCTGGCGCATGAAGTACAGGCCCAGCCCGCCGATCTGCATATCTTCCAAGCTGGCGTTGATGGTCGGCTGCGGCACGGCGTCAGGGTCGAAGGGCTTGGCCTGATCGCTAATGGTGATGACCAGCTCGCCCTGTCCCGGCTCGCAGCACAGCTCGATGTCGCCCAGGCCTTCGCCTTCATAGCCGTGCTCGATGATGTTGGTGCAAGCCTCATCCACCGCCAACTGGCAGCGGCAAATGGCAACCTCATCCAGCCCGGCAAATTGACCGGCCTGCTCGACAAACTTGGAGATGGTTTCCAGGCGGTCGTATCGCCCAGGCACCGTGAGGCGGAGTTCCATCGGACGGGCTTGGCCTAAGCCGCAGCGTCCTAAAAGCTCGCGACCGCTTCTTCCTGAGTCGGGTGGATGGAGAAGATGGAGGTCAACCCGGCCAGGCGCAAAACTTCTTCGACGCGCGGGCTGGGGTTGGCCAGCCGCAAGTCGCCGTTGACGCGCTTGACGGCCTTGAGGGTCGAGACCATCGCGCGCAGCCCGGCCGACGACATATATTCGACATTCTTCAGATCAAGCACGATCTGGTTCTTGCCGGCGTCTACCGATTCACGCAGCTTGGCTTCCAGCTCGGGTGCGGTGGCGCTGTCAACCCGGCCAGAGACCGAGATGACGGCCACCCGCTTAAATTCTTGGCTCGTAATTTCCATACTGCACGCCTCCTCAAGGCCGAAGTGGGCGGGATTATACCCCACTTATTTGCCTATCATACCATTCTATGACCATTCGGGGCGCGCTGAGGGCGCGGCGAGAAACGTGGGCGCTAGTTCACTGCGCGGCTGTGTGCGGGCTGGAGCCCGCCGCCCCCAGCCGCGTAGCGGCGAGACACAGCCCGACATAGAGCCAGAAGAGCGTGCCAGCAGACTGAAAAGTCATCTCGAAGAAGTAGTGGTCGACCACGCCCACGGCGAGGGCGGCCACCAGGCCGGCGTGCGCGCCCAGCCAGAGGGCGGTGGCGTCCACACCCGTGTCAGTGACCTCGACGGCGTAGACAGCCCGGCGCTGGCGGAAGGCCCAGCCAAACACCACGAGCAGCACCACGACAAAGGCCGCCACGCCCACCACACCCATCTGCTCGGCCATCAACAGGTAGGCACTGGAGACGCCTAGGTAAATGTCGATCTGCGGGACGCCGGCAAAGCCGACACCCAGCAGCGGGTAGCGGCCGATAAGGATGAGCGCATCCTTATATTCGCCGAAGCGCATCTGCGTAGCCAGGTCTTGCCCGCGCAGCCCCTCGACAAAGTGGCTGACGTAGTCACGCGTGGCTGGCAGCACCAACACCACCAACCCGGCCAGCGCCATCACCCACAGCAGGCGGCGGTAACGCAGCAGCGCGATGCCCGCCGCGCCCAGCGCCAGCCCGGCCATCGCGCCGCGTGAGTACGTGAGCACCAGGCAGGCCAGCACCGTGCCAAAGGCCAGCACCGTCAGCGGGCGACTACCGAGCAGCGGGCGGCGGCTGAGCAACTGCGGCGCGAGCAACCCGCCCACCATCGCCAGCAGCCCGCCCAGGAAATTCGGGTCTACCGAAGTCGAGATGGCGCGCTGGGCGTTGGCGGGGTCGTCCTCAATGTAGCGCAGCACGCCGCCAGACGGGTAGCCGACAATGCGCAGGGCCGAGAGCAGCCGTTCGGCCGTGGCGTCGGGGAGCAGGTAGAGGACAATGCCCAGCGCCGCCGCCGCCGTGCCGCCCATCACCACCAACCGCGCCACTCCGGCCAGCTTCTCCCAATCGTCGAGGTAGTCTACGATCAAGAAAGTCAGCAGGATGTTGAGCAGCAGCTCGGCAAACTGGCGCAGCAAATTGCTGGTAAGCGGGCCGTTGTTGAGGCCGGCCACGAATGTGAAGACCGCCAGCGCCACGAAGACCGCCAGCGGGGCATGGGCAGGGGTGAGCA
>JBBRZY010000124.1:0-9396 GCA_038252885.1 Anaerolineales bacterium
ACCGCACGCCCGCCACCGAGGTCTCGCGCGCCGCCGAGCGCAGCGGCACGGCCTCCAGCTTTCTCAGTCGCCTGATGGCCGCGCCGGATGAGGCCGCCGAACGCCGCCTCTCCATCAAGATCGTGCACCCGCCGCGCTTTGCGCTGCCGGTCGACCCACGTCTGCCGGTGGTGGTGTTCGCCGGCGGCACCGGCATCTCGCCCTTCCGCGGGATGCTGCTGGCCCGCGCCGCGCAACACGAGGGCGGCGAGAACTGGCTGTTCTATGGGGCGCGCACCCCGGCCGAGGTCTACTACCAGGACGATTGGGCCAAGCTCGCTTCGGCCGGGCGGCTGAACGTGCGCGTGGCGCTGTCGCAATCCGACCACGGTCTGCGCTTCGACGGCCAAGCCTGGGTGAGCGCCCCGGCTCCGCGCCGCCGGCTGGATGTGGAGATGCTCACACCCGAGAACGCCGAGCGGCTGTGGGCGCTGCTGGAGGCCGGCGCGCATGTTTACGTGTGCGGGCGCACCGGCTTCGCCAAGTCGGTGCAAGAAGCGCTGCAAACCGTGCTGGCCCGCTCCGGCGGCGCGGACACGGCGGCGGCCCGCTTCTTCGCGCTGGTGGGGGCCGACCGCTACCACCAGGAAATCTTCACTACCTACGGCGGGCCGCAATTCGATCAGCGCCAATTCTTCGATGCCTCGTCGGTGGCGGCTTACAACCAGCCCGAGGCCGGCTACCGCCTGATCATCAGCGGGCGTGTGTACGACGTGACGGAGTTCGGGCAGATGCACCCGGGCGGCTTCAAGATCATTCAGTCCTACGCCGGGCTAGACGCGACCTTCGCCTACCAAAAGGTGCAGCACGACGTGAACCCGGAAGTGGACTCGCTGCTGGGGATGTACGCCATCGGCGCGGTGCGGCGGCTGAACTTCGGCCCGGCCTGGGGGCTGGCAATTACCCCGCAGGGCCTGCAGCCCGTGGCCCTGGCCGACCTCTACGCCGCCTGGCTGCGGCTGCTGTATGCGGTGGTGGAGATGGAGAACGCGCTGCTGAACGATTACAGCATCCGCGCCGAGCAGGTGACCTACGACGAGGCGCGCGGCGCGCCGCACCCCTCGCTCTACCGCGCCCAACTGCTGCTGCAAACGCACGCCCGCTGCCTGCGTGACTATCTAACTAAGGCCACCGGGCCGGCGCTGGCGCACCTGTGGGCGCTCACCAGCGGCCTGTGCTCCGAGCAGCACGCCTATCGCTGGCTGCCGCAGCAGATCGAAGTCATCGAGGCTGGCCCGGCCGCGCAAGCCGTGCGCGCCCTCGCGGCCGACGCCCAGGCCCGCCTAAGCGCGGCCGGCGCGCCCAACCAACCGCCCGCCGCCGCCACGCTGGCCTGGCTGGAGCAACTGACCGATCTGCTGGCGGCTGAGGACCGGCGCTGCCTGAACGCCCTCAAGCGCACGCTCCAGCGTGGGGCGCAAGTGTTCGAGGCCCACGAGCAGCACACGCTCACCCGTGGCCGCCGCGCCCTGCTGGCGGTGATGGAGGAATTCCCCGGCGTGTTAGCCGGCTACTACACCCAGGTAGCGCAGCAAGCACCGGCCTGGCCGGAAGCCTAGGCCGCCGCCACCTTCGTCATCCGCACAATGCCGGGGTCGGTGAAAACGTCGTGCTCGTCGGTGCTGCGGGTCGAGAACTCCGACACCACCGCGCCCTCGTCGCCGGCCTGGAACCAGTGCCAGATGTCCGGCGTGAGGGTGTACTGGTCGCCCGGCTGCAAGACAATCTCATGCCAGACCTTGTAAGTCTCGGCCCGTTCGGCCGGCGCGATGCCCAGCGGCTTAGCGGCCGGCTCACCATCGACGTACAGATAGACCGTCCCCCAGCGGCAGCGGAACGTCTCTTCCTTGCCGGGCACGCCGTTGATGGTCGGGTGCAGATGTTCGGGGCAGGTCTGGCGCGGGAAGAGCACAATCTCCTTGGCGCACACGCGCTGGGTGTTCACGAACACCACCAGCTCCAGCCCAATGCTGTCCAAATTGCCCAGCCCAAAATCCGAGACTTCCATCGTGGCCGCCTCGGCCGGCGTCAGCGCGATGCCGGCCCGGTCGTAATACACTTGCGCGCGCTCCCGCGCCGATTGGATTTGTTGTGCAGTCAGCATCTGCCGCGTCCTTCTGCTCTGCGTGCCATGTTGCCGGAGTGCCGGTTTTTATACTTACAGATGAGGCGCTTGTCAATTGGGTGGCCGCTGACGCAGAGTGCATTTCAATCTGCGGCTGGACCGTCCCACCCGTTAATTTCGTCATTCCGAACCCCCGCTCGCGGGCTTGTGGCTATAGAGCGCGATTGGCGGGGTGATCGCGAAGCACACTTTAGTGGGAATCTCACCCTCGGTATTACCGCCGGACTGAAAAACACTTCTCCCGCCCTTTGATTGACAACCGCCCCAAGTGTTGTATAACCATCCCCATTCGTTCCAAAAGAGCCCCTGTGACGCCGCAACTGGATAGGGAGACGCACACCATGCCGCCGCGCCGCTACGACGCCGTTTGCCTGGGCCTACTGGTGGCCGACATGTTCGTCAGCCCCATGGCCCGCCTGCCCGCCGCCGGCGAATTGCTGGCCGTGGACGACATCCTGTTCGATGTCGGCGGCTGCGCGGCCAACACCGCCCTCACCCTCACCAAGCTCGGCCGCCCCACCGCGCTGATCGGCAAGACCGGGCGTGACGCCTTCGGCAGCTTCGTCACCCAAGAGCTCACCCGGCGCGGCGTGGACACGCAGGGCATCCGCGCCACCCCCGACCTGCCGACCTCCAAGACCGTCATCCTGCCGGTCAAAGGCGACGACCGGCGCTACGTGCACACCTTCGGCGCCAACGCCGACTTGCAGGGGGCCGATGTAGACACCGCCCTGATCGCCCAGTCGCGGCTGCTGATCGTCGGCGGCTACCTGGCGCTGCCCAAGCTCGACCCGCGCGCGCTGCGCCAACTGTTCGAGTTCGCGCGCCAGCAGGGCGTCATCACCGTGCTCGATGTGGTCGTGCCCGGCAACGCCCAGCCCACCGACCTGGCCGACGCGCTGGCGGGCGTGCTGCCTTACACCGATCTGTTTTTGCCCAACGACGACGAGGCCCAGCGCCTGACCGGCGAGCGCGAGCCGCAGCGCCAGGCCGCCGCCTTCGTAGACCTCGGCTGCCAGACCGTCGTCATCACGCTGGGCGAACACGGCGCGCTGGCCCGCACCAAGACCGCGAGCTTTCAAGCGCCGGCCTATACCATTGACGCGGTTGACTTCTCTGGGGCGGGCGACGCCTTTGCCGCCGGCTTCGGCTACGGCCTGCTCGAAGGCTGGCCGCTGCCGCAGTCGCTGGCGTTTGCCTCGGCCATCGGCGCGTCGTGCTGCACCCAACTCGGCTGCACCGCCGGCGTCTTCCGCGCGCCCGAAGCGCTGGCCTATGTCGCCGCCCACCCCCTCCCCATTGACCATCAGGAGTTTGCGTAATGCCGCTGATCTCTATGCACGAACTGCTCGGGCGCGCGCTGCGCGGCGGCTATGCCGTCGGCTATTTTGAAGCCTGGGACCTGGCCTCGCTGGAGGCCGTGCTCGAAGCCGCTGAAGCCGCCCAGTCGCCGGTCATCCTCGGCTTTGGCGGCGTGATGATGGACCAGGCCTGGCTCGACGACGGCGCAATCGAGCGCCTGGGTGCGCTGGGCCGCGCCACGGCCGAGGCCGCCCGCGTGCCGGTCAGCTTTCTGCTCAACGAGGTCTTCACCCTGGCGCAGATCAGCCGCGGGCTGCACGCCGGTTTTAACAACGTGATGCTCATGACGGCCGCGCACCCCTACGCCGACAACGTGCGCCTGACGCAGCAAGTGGTGGCGCTGGCGAGCCAGGCCGGCGCGGGCGCGGAGGCCGAGCTAGGCCATCTTCCAGAATCTGGGGCCGAAGCCGGAGCCGACGGCGGATCGAGCGTGACCGACCCCGACCAGGCGGCCGACTTTGTGCGCCAGACGGGCGTGACCGCGCTGGCCGTCTCGATCGGCAACGTGCACGGGCTGAGCAGCGGCCAGGCCACCATTGACTTCGAGCGCCTGCGCGCCATCGGCCGGCTGACCAAAACGCCGCTCGTCATCCACGGCGGCACCGGCTACCCCGACGACGCGGTTGGCCCGGCTATCGCCGCCGGCGTGGCGAAGTTCAACGTCGGCAAGATCCTCAAGCAGCGCTACTGGGCCGGCCTGCAAGCGGCGCTGGCCGCCACCGCGCCCGACGCCGACCCGCACCTCGTCATCGGCTCGCGCAAGCCCGGCGACATTGTGCTGGCCGGCAAGCAACTGATGAAGGCCGAGGTCATGCGCCGCATGCACGTCTACGGCTCCACCGGCCAGGCCGGCGATTAGGTGCTGTTTTACGAGGGTAGATTTCACGCGCGCCGAACGACTGGTTTGTTCTCAACACTTTAGCCCGCACTCGAAATGAAAAAGCGGGCCAGGGAAGCGTTCATGCTTCCCTGGCCCGCTTTGTTTTACAGTGAACACACCCGCCCCCACATCGCTTGGCCCGGCCGCGCCTGACGCCTGGCCGAGACGCTTACCTCAATACCCGCCGCGCCCGCTCGCTGCCTCCGCCCCCGCGCTCACCACGCCAGCCGGTTCGGCCTCTTCCCCTTCGCCGCCGCGGATGAATGAGAAGCGCGGCTCCGGTTGTTTGGCCGGGTCGTAGTCCTTGTCATAGAAGCCCAGCAGCCGGTCGAGCGCCATCTTGCTCCAGGCCAGCAGCTCCTCGCGATACTCCGGCTTGGGGTCGGTGAAGTGCCTGATCCAGCGCGTCGCCAGGCGCACATGGCCCAACTCGTCGGCTTGCAAATAGTCGCACAACTCGGCCAGCCGGCTGAAGCCCTGCGCCTCGGCGTGCTCGCGCCACTCGCGCAGCGTTGGCATCAGGTTGCGCTCGCCCCAACTGTTGGTCACCGTCAGGCGGCGCAGCGGGTCGCTCTCGTTCTGCATCCACCACCAGGCCAGCGGCCAGGGGGCATAGCCCAGCTTGCCGCCCAACTCTTCCTCGCACGCCTTGCCCACGATCTCAATGTGGCGCGCCTCGTCCCACATCTGGTGGGCCAGCTCCAGGCGCATATCCCACGGCAGGTCGGGGAACTCGGCCACCATCTTGCCCATCCGGTCGGTCGTGTCCACCTCGCCGTACAGCAGTTGGTGGAACTTGTCTTTGTACCATTCGCGCGTGTACGGCTCAGTGGCGGTGTAGGCTTTGTCAAAGTCGGCCTGGTCGGCCGAGAACCAGAACGGCGCTTCGGCCACCAGGTGCTCCACCGGCGCGCACTGCTTCACATAGCGATAGGCCCGCCCGCTGCGGCGCTGGCGCGGCTGGGGCTTGTCGCTCTCGCGCGTGCTGTGGAAGGCCAGCCAGTGGCTCTCAATGCCCTGCCCGGTCACGCCGCCCGATTCCACCAGCAGCGCCTCCAACTCACCCTGCACCTCGAGCGCGCGCTTGTGCTCCTCGGGGTTGCGGGCCAGCGTTTCGAGCACCGCCTGGCCCCAGGCCACGTGTGACTGGCCCGTGGCCGCCAACTGGCGCAGCAAGCGCACCGTCGGGATGTCGGTCATCGGGTCGGTGGCGTCGGCGTGGTAGACATAGCTGCTCACCAGGTGCGGCTCGAGCACGCGGTAGACCGCCGTCAGCCGCGAAACCACATCCGGCAGGTTCCACACCCGCTCGCACAGCCGCCCGAACTCATCGCTGCCCGGCTCCTGGCTCTCGCGCTGCGAGCGCAGCGTCTCCATCCGCTCGCCCAGCCGGTCGGCGGCCTGCGCGTGGTCATACACGTGGTAGCCAAACGTGGCCTTGAACGCCAACTGGGGCGTCGTGTGCGACCAGCCCCCCAGCATCTCCATCAACTGAATTTCGAGATAGCGGTAATTGGCCAGGCGCTGCGAGTTCTCGCGCACCGTAAACCGTCCGCCAAATTCCCGCCGGTCAACAATGGGCATGCCGTGCCTCCTGAACGTGCGCTGAGAAGTGACCAAAACACCAGCCGGCCCCCAGTGGGCCGGACTGAGAATCAAGTGTATCCTAATTACGAAATTTTTGGAGTCCCAGCGGCGGCGCGGCGGCAGGCTGCGCCGGTTCACACCCAAGCACGCACACTCAAGATGGGAAGCGCGATGCAATCAATCGTCTTAGATGGCGCCTGGTCAGTCCGGCCCACCGCCTACGCCCTCACCGGCGCGGCCGGCCTGGCCGAGGTGGGGCAACAGACTGATGGCTGGCTGGCCGCCCAGGTGCCGGGCGACATCCACCTCGACTTGCTGCGGGCCGGGCAACTGCCCGACCCCAGCGTCAGCACCAACATGCCCGAGTGCCGCTGGCCGGAAACTAAGGCCTGGTGGTACCGCACCACCTTCACCCTGGCGGAGGGCTTCACCGCCCACGAGCGCCAGCAGCTCGTGCTCGACGGCGCCGACCTGTCGGCCCAGGTGTTTGTCAACGGCCGCCTGGCCGGTGAGGCCGCCAACGCCTTCGTGCCGGCCGTGTTCGATGTCAAGCCCCTGCTGCGGGTGGGTGAGAACGAGTTGGTCGTGCGCCTCACCGTCGGCAGCGAGCTGGCCCAGGATGGCGAGCCGCACCCCGAGCAGCGCCAGGCCTCGAACTACAACCCGGCCGTCCCCGGCGAAATCCCGAACCCGATCCAGCCGGGCGACATCACCGCCCACCGCCTGTGGGGCGGGCGCAAGTGGCTGCGCAAGGCCCAGTTCAGCTATGGCTGGGATTGGGTTGAAGCCCTGCCCAACATCGGCCTGTGGCGCAGCGTGCACCTGGAGGCCCGCTCGGGCGTCACCCTGCCCGACCTGCGCCTCGACACCGTGCTGGTGGGCGGGCAGGTCCACCTGGAACTGGCCGCCGAGCTAGAGAACCTGCACCCGTGGAGCGAGCGCGCCTGCGAGCTGGTGGTGGAAATTCAGCCCCCGTCCGGCAGCCCAGCGCTGCGGCGCGTCTATCCGCTCATCGCCCAGCCTGGCCGCAACTACCTGGCCGACACCTTTCCCGTGCCCGACGCGCAGTTGTGGTGGCCCAACGGGATGGGCGCGCAGCCGCTTTACGCCGTGGTCGCCAGCGTGCGCACCGCGGGCGCCGGCGTCAGCGACCAGCGCGCCTTCCACATCGGCCTGCGCACCATTGAGATCGACCGCAGCCCCCTGCCGGAGGGCAGCTGCTTCGGCTTCCGCGTCAACGGCCAGTTGGTCTTCTGCCACGGCGTCAACATCGGCCCGCACGACGCCATCCTGGCGCGCCTCACCCCCGCCAAGTACGAGGCGCTGGTAGCCGAGGCCGCCGCCGCGCACATCAACATGATCCGCATCAACGGCTGCTCGATCTATGAAGACCCGGTCTTTTACGACGCCTGCGACCGCGCCGGCATCTTGGTTTGGCAAGACTTCATGCTCACCGTCGCCAACTACCCGGCCCACGACCCGGCCTTCTTCCGGCAGGTGCAGGCGGAGGCCGAGGCCATCGTGCCGCTGCTGCGCCATCACGCTAGCCTGGCGCTGTGGTGCGGCGACAACGAGACCGACTGGGTGCTGGCCGAGTATGCCAAGCGCAATCCCGAGGCAGTGGCCAACATCGAGGGCAACGAGTTCTGCACGGTGGTCTTTCCGGCCATCTGCCGCGCGCTCGACCCCCACCGCCCTTACTGGATCAGTTGCCCCAGCGGCGGCGAGTACCCCAACTCGGAACTGGAGGGCGACAACCACTGGTGGTGGCCGGTGTTTATGCACCCCGATGTGAGCCGCCGCATCCGGCACGAGATCTACGACGAGTGCCGCGCCCGCTTCGTCAGCGAATACGGCATCGTTGGACCGTGCCATCTCGACTCGATCCGCGAGTATCTGGGGACCGACGACCTAGACCCGGCCAGCCCCGGCTGGCAGATGCACACCAACATGTTCGAGAAGAAGACCATGGCCCCGGCCATCGAGCGCCATTACGCCGCGCCGGAGGGCTTGAGCGTGCCGGACTATGTGCTGTATGGGCAGATGTTCCAGGCCATTCTGCACGGCCACGCCATGGAGGCCCTGCGCTTCCGCAAGAACGACCCGGTGGATGACTGCCAGGGCGCGCTGATCTGGTCGTATTCTGACTGCTGGGGCGAGACCGGCTGGTCGATCCTCGATTACTACCTGCGCCGCAAGGCCAGCTACTACTGGTTCCGCCGCGCCTGCACACCCGTCAAAGTCATCGTCCGCCAGCGCGGCGAGCGCCTCGTCACCCGGCTGGTGAACGACACGCTCGAGGCGGTGACCGGCGTGGTCGAGGCCGGCTGGTGGCGCGTGGACGGCAGCGCCCGCGACACACAGACCTACCCCC
This sequence comes from Anaerolineales bacterium, assembly GCA_038252885.1. GTDB lineage: Bacteria > Chloroflexota > Anaerolineae > Anaerolineales > UBA6663 > JADZEK01. The sequence goes on from JBBRZY010000124.1 coordinate 8,368, forward strand.
TCAGCGCGCCGCCCAACAGCATGGTTGAGGTGACGTCGGCCGCCCTACCCGTCGACGGCCACGCCGACCGCGACCCGCGCCAGTGGGTCTACGCCGCCGTGCTGCGCGGCCCCGACGACGTGGCCCGCGACCTCAATATCTGGACCCTGCGCCCGCACCGCGAGTTGGCCCTGGCCGCGCCCGAGATCAAAGTGGTGGCGCTGGCCGGCGGCGTGCTCGAAGTCTCCAGCCCGGTCTACTGCCACGCCGTGCACGTCGAAGACCACGGCCACGCGCTGCTCTCCGACAACTGGTTCGACCTGCTGCCCGGCGTGCCCGTGCGCGTGCAGGCTCCCGCCGGCCACGCCCTCGACGCCGCCGCCTTCATGGCCGTCGTGGGCACGCCGAAGCTCACGTAGCCGCTGGCCTGAGTGCCGGTATGTTAAAAGCCAGCAGCGCGGGGAGTGAACACCCGCGCTGCTTTGTTGTCAGCGTTCGCGCTACCGTTCCCAGATCGCCGGCCGCGCGTACGTCTGCCCGCCGACCATCACATCCAGCATCGGCCAGTCCAGCGTCTGCGTGATCACCTCGTTCGGCTGCCCCTCCGCGCCCACCAGCAGCGTGTCTTCCGACTTCGCCCCCGTGATCGACGGGTTCCAAGCGTAGCCTTGCCCCGCCCGCACCACAAACGGGTCGCCCGGCGTCGCCACCCACTCGCGCGGCTCGAAGGCCGCCGGCCCGCCCTGGTGATGGTTTTGCCACTCGTCGGGGTAGCCCGCCGCAGCATAGGCCGCCTGCGTCTGCGCGAAGACGCTGCCCAGCGTCACGCCCGGCCGCGTCGCCGCCATCATCAGCGCGTCAATCTGCGCCACCGCCGCGGCCTTGGCGCGCACCTCGGCCGGCAGCGGGCCAAAGTGCATCAGCCGCGTCACCGAGGCCACCAGCCCGCGCTGCCGGCCGCACAGCACCAGCATGGCATAGCGCTCCAGCCGCTTGGCCGTCGGCAAGGGGTGGCGGAAATTGAAGATGCGCTCATCGGTCGCCACCAGC
>JBBRZY010000125.1:0-9368 GCA_038252885.1 Anaerolineales bacterium
GGTCGTCGGCTTCATCGGCCAACAGGGGCGGCACAAGGGGCTTGATATCCTATTGCGGTCCATGCGCCAGGTGTGGCAAGTTATCCCCGAGGCCCGACTGGTCATTGCCGGCGCGCGCACGCTGTACAGCCGCTTCGTAGACCGCGACCTCGCCACCTGGCCGGAGGCCGAGCGGCGCAAGGTCAAACTGATTTATAACTTTGACGAAGCCGACAAGGCGACCCTGTTTCGGGCGCTCGATATCTTCGCCTACCCCTCCGGTTACGAGTCATTTGGCATCGCCTACCTGGAGGCCTGGGCCTGCGGTTTGCCCGTCATTGGCTGCTGGCGCGGGGCGATTCCGTGGGTGGTGGCTTCTGGCCGCGACGGGTTATTAGTGCAATTCCAGCACGATCAGCAGCTAGCCGAGGCCATTGTCTTATTGATCTCTAATCCGGTTTGGCGGTCGCAGCTGGGCCAATCAGGTTATAATAAGGTTATAGAGCGTTACAATTGGCCCGAAATTGCGCGTCGCTTCCGAGCCGTGTATGCTCAGGCGCGGGGCTCTTAGTTGAAAGAGGTGCCGAAAGCTGATGCGGTCTTCGATAATCCAACGGTTCAGCTCTGGATTGGTAGCAGCGGCTATGTTGACCGCTGTCGCAGGTTCGGTCGTGCCGGCTGCGGCCGCGCCCGCCGCGCCGGGTGCCACCGTGGTGGTGGCCGAAGGCAATGACTTCGCCACGCGGGTGCTGGCCGACCCGTGGGACATGAACGCCCTCTCCGACGTTTCGGTTTACCTCAATCGCTCTGGGCAGTCGTACGACACCGACAACATCAACGTCTCCAACGGCGTGTTCTCAGCCCACGCGCGCACCAACGACGCCAATTTCACCGTGCTGTTCCCCGGCTACGAGAACATGATTCGCACCGGCAATGATGGCTTCCTCAAGCCCATCAAATCGAGCACCTATCACTGCCTGTATATCGCCATGAGCGTGGAGGGCACCAACACCGCTGCCACGCCCATCTGGTCGGCCACGGCCGCGCTCAACAACGGCGTCTGGGGCCAGACCTATTTCTTCACCAACAACAACACGTGGCAAGTTTACGGGTTTGATATCAACTCGGCCCCCCTCCTCAGCGGCACCGGCTGGAACGGCTCCGCCAACTGGCAGGGGCTGCGCATTGACCCCACCAACCAGGCCGACCGCGACTTCGCGGTAGACTGGGTGCGCCTGACCGACTGCGCCGCCGTCAATGCCACTGTGCACTGGCCGGCCAATGGCGGCGTTAACGCCATTTGGCTGCGCCCCTCGGGCACCACGCGCGACATTCTCGTTAAGAGTGGCGTCAGCGGTAGCGCCGGGCAAGCCACGATTGACGTGCAAGGCATTCAGCCCGGCACCTACGCGGTGCGGCTGGGCAACGGCACCAACGCGCCCACCGTCGTCGGCACCGACACGCTGGTCGTGAACCAGGCGCCCATCATCCTGAACTTCATCACGCCCTCGGCTGTCAGCGGCAACGACTACGCCACGCAGGCCGGCAACCCGTGGGACTTCGCCAACAGCTCTGACCTGGAGAGCACGCACCAAATTGCCACTGCGTTCAGCGGCGGGCTGCTCGACATGGTCTCGCAGTCGGGCGATGTGGGCACCGGCGGTGTGGACGCGCAGTTTTTCCTCAACTCGGCAGTTGATTTCAACGGCAATCAGTATCGCTACCTGAGCTTCAGTATGTTCACCGAGTGGATTGTGGGCTCGCCCAGCCTGCCGCTGACAGGCGGCAAGGTGCCGTGGCCCAACATGCCGGACGGCATGGTGGCCCGGCTGGTCTGGTCGATACGCGGGCCGAGCGGGCCGACCTACCGCTGTTACTTCGTGATGAATGACGTCCCGTTCGACATCGGCTGGCACACCTATACCATTGACATGTTCGACAGCTACAATGGCCAGCCCGAACAGGCCTCCGGCGAGTGCCCGAGCGTCACGCCGAGTTGGGAGAACACTTACACCATCAAAGACCTGCGCTTTGATCCGAATGAGAACATCACGGTCGACAACGACCCCATTACCTCCGGCGGGCCGTTCCACCAACAGCTCGACTGGATTCGCCTGTCCGCGCCCGACCGCGTCAGCCATGGCACGCCCTACCTGATCCAGCTCGACCTCAACCGTCCCGGCTCCGACGTGAATGCCAGCTCGTTCTACTACACCACCAGTCGCTCCAACCCCACCCAGCACGCCGCCAGTCGCTGGACCGGCAACGGCTCCGGCGCATCCGGTCCGAAGAAGGTGTACGTGCCGCTGGTGCTGCGCGGCAACGCCATCGTTCCGGGCGCCGACACCTTCCCGCAGTCCGATCTGTCGTTCTGGTGGAACACCGCCGGCGTTTCCCCCGGCACCTACTACGTGTGCGCCACCATCACCATGAACCCCAACACCGCCACCTACTGCAGTGACGTGCCGATGATCGTCGACTAGCGCGCTGCAAAGCCGCCCGAAATACAAAGCGCGTGGGTTGTCACAGATAACCCACGCGCTTTTCGTTTGCCCCGCGTCCTAGCGCGGCGGCCCCTCTCCCTCCGCCGGCGCTCTCCACCGCCGATAGCGCCACAAAGTCTTCACGGCCGTCAGCGCATCGGTCGGTCGGATTTTTTTGCCCGCTAGATACGGCCGCCCGGCGTACGACACCGGCACCTCGTAAATCCGATGCCCGGCCCGCACCACCTTGGCCGTAATCTCCGGGTCAATGTCGAACCGGTCGTTGTCAATGCCCAGCCGCGCCAGCAGCGTGGTGCGGAACAGCTTGTAGCACGTCTCCATGTCGGTCAGCCGCTGGCCGTACAGTCAGTTAAAGATTTCAGTCAGCAGCCGGTTGCCGAGGTAGTGCGTCCACAACATGCCGGTGCGCGGCCCGCCCTTGAAGCGCGAGCCGTAGACCACCTGCGCCCCCGTGCGCGTGATGACCTCGACCATGCGCCCAAAGTCCTGCGGGTCATACTCCAGATCGGCGTCTTGAATCACCAGATAGTCTTCGCGCGCCAGCCGCAGCGCCTGCCGCAGGGCCGCGCCTTTGCCCTGGTTCTTCTCGTGGAAGAACGCCTCCACCCGCCCGGCCGCCACCAGTTGGCGCACGCGCGCCGGCGTGTCGTCCGACGAGCAATCGTCTACCACAATGATCTGCCGCACGGCCGGCACCTGCTCCAGCCGCGCCACAATGGCCTCGATCGTGTCTACCTCGTTGTAGACCGGGATCAGGGCCGACAGGTAAATGGGCGCTTTAGGCGCTGGTGCGTGTGAGTCCACTGCGTACCTCCTCGATCACGCCCACCAGCGCCGGCCACGACAGGCGCTCGCGCACGCGCGCCGCCTCGGCCCGCATCGGCCCTTCCAACTCATCGTCCACGAACCGGCGCAAAGCGGCGGCCAGCGCCGCGCTGTCAGCCGGCGGCACAATCAGCCCGTTCACGCCGTCGCGCACGGTCTCGGCCAGCCCGCCCACGTTGGTGGCGATGATCGGCAGGCCGTACTCAATCGCCAGCATCCCCACGCCGCTCTGACTGCCCGACAGATACGGCAGCACCAGCGCGTTGGCGGCCACGAAGTACGCCTCCAGCTCCTCATTGCGAATGTAGCGGTTGTGAATGGTCACCCGCTCCTGTAGGCCCAGCTCTTCGATCTGGCGCCGATAGCTCTGTTCATCTTTCCAAAACTCGCCCGCAATCATCAGGTGCGCCGTGGCCGGCCCCTCGGCCAGCGCCGCCAGCAGATAGCGCAGCCCCTTATAGCGCCGCACAAAGCCAAAGGCCAGCAGCACCGGCGTCGTTGGCCCCGGCAGGCCCAGCGCGCGGCGCGCCTCTGGCAGCGTCAGGTGCTGCGTTGGAAAGCCCTCATACGCTGGGTGGTGGCCCAGCGCCACGCGCCGCTTCGGAAAGGCCCTCTGGAGTTGCTTCCGCTCGCGCTCTGTTACCACGATGTAAGCCTGGCCCAGCCGCAGCCCAAGTCGCGCGATCTGCCACTCCAGCGGCGAGCTGTCGGGCTCCACCAGTTGGTGGCAGAAGTACAGCACGGGGATCTTGGCCCGCCGCGCGTGCCACACCAGCACCGCTTGCAGCGGCAGCCAAAACGGCGTCCACCATTGCAGCAGCAGCGCGTCGGGCCGCTCGGCCACCATCCGGCCCGCCATGCGCCACCACGTCAGTGGATTATACGGGTCCAGGCTGCGTTCGACGCTTTCTTCCAGCGGCTGGGCGCTCGGGTCGCGGTCGGTGCTGCCAGGGAATAGCCAGGCCGGGTACTGCCGCCAGTACGAATAAAAATTGACCGTGTGCGCCCGCCGCAGGTGCTGCACCAGCAGCGTGGTGAAGTGGGCAATCCCACCGCGAAACGGATAGGTCGGCCCCACGACGGCATACTTCACGGGCCGGCCTCGACCGCGAAGATTTGCACGCCGCCCGCGTCGTACACCACCCGGAACAAATCTGGCCGCGCCCGCAGCGCTGCCACATCAATGTGGTCGCCGCCGTTCGCGTCTGGGTTGGCGTGCGCGCCGCTGTACACATAGCCGTAGCCGGCCGCCGTCAGCCGCGCAAAGTTCTCCGGTGTGCTCAGGTCAATCGTCAGCGGCGTGCTGTCGGGCAGCGGTCGGCCGCGCATGGCCTCGGCCAGGGCGTTCACTTGCTGAGCGTAGTCGGCCGCCTCGCCGCGCTCGCTGCCATAGGTCAACGGCGGCAGGTTGGTGGCGCGGCGGGCCAGCAGCGGCAGCCACCAACCGCCGTCGCTGCCGGCGATGAGTGTGCCGCCGTAGGCCGGGAAGGCGTTGACGAAGAAGCGCGCGTCCGCCGGCGTGTTGCCCGTGATCCAGCTCACCGCCTGCGCATCGGCTGGGGTGAACAACTGGTAGGCCGGTTCGTAGATATGCTGAAGCTGCCAGCCAAAGCCCCACACGCTGCCGGCCAGCAGCACCGCGCCTGCGCCCACGCTCACCAGTGCCGGGGCTACGCGCTGCGCCGACCGCTGGATTGCGCCTAGCGCGTAGCCCGCCAGCGGCCCCAGCGGCAGGTACAGCGCGATGTAGACCACAAAGTTGTCAATCACGCCCGCGCCCGGCAGACCCACCACCTGCGGCACCACCGCCAGCACCATCAGCACCGCCCACCCGGCCAGCAGCGCCACGCGCCACTGCCGCCGCATGGCCGCCACAAACAGTCCCACTGCCGCCAGCGCCAGGATATAAGGCTTAACATCCTCCGGCGGGATGGGCGGCAGCGCGGCATAGCCGGCAATCCGGCCCGCGCCCACGCCGCCGTTCACAAAGCCGGCCGCGTTGCGCACCAGGTAACCGTTCAGCGTGTTTGCCAGCCACGGGGCCGTCAGCAGCGCCGCCACCAGCGCAATCGCGCCCGCGCCCAGCGCCAATTGCCCCCACGCCCGCCACTCTGGCCGCTGCGCCAGCCGCGCCAACCCATACACACCGATGAACAACGCCGCGAACAGCGCCACGATGTAGTGTGAGAGGATCAGCCCCGCCGTCAGGATACCGGCCAGCGCCAGCCCCCGCCACGAGCGCCGTGCGGTCCGCGTCCAGACCGGCGGGCCTTCCAGCGCGCGCAACCAGGCGATGAGTACGGCCGCCAGCAGCACCTGCCCCCCCAACTGTGTGTAGCGCCCCCAGTTGAAGTAATAGGCCGGCTGGAGATTGATGAACCCCACCAGCAGCGCCGCCCACAGCCCGGCCGCCTTGTTGCGGCTGAGCCACACGGTCAGCGCGTAGGTGGCCGGCACCGTGGCCGCGCTCAGCAGTTGTCCGGCCACGATGACGCTCTGCGCCACGCTCAGGCCGGTCAGCCAGTGCAGCAGCGCGGCATTGGCGTGGAAGCCAAAGTGATAGGTGAAGGTCGCCAGCGGCGCATACGGCTGCCACGAAGTGAACAGGCCGGCGTTGTCCACGATCAACTGCGCCATCATGGTGTGCTGGTAGCTGTCGCCCCACAGCCCCACCGGCAGGTCGCGGACGACGTACAGTCGCCCCACCAGCGCCAGCAGCGTCAGCCCGCCCAGCCCCAGCGGTGTCCATGTGTGGGCATAGCGCGCCGCGCGCCGCAGCCTCGGTCGCAGCGGGCTGGCCCGGTAGAGTAGGGCGGCCAGCGCCAGCCCGGCATAGCCAAACGTCACCCATTGGTTCCAGGGGAGGTGCAGCAGGTGGAACAGCAGCAGGGCTAGCGGTGGCAGCGCCAGCCCGGCGCACAGCGCCAGCGCCAGCCGCAGCGGGGCGCTTAGGCGCCCCGGCATCAGCCAGCGCAGCAGCGCCAGCCCCGGCACCAACCACAGGGCCGCCGCCGCCAGCGCCAGGCCGGCCACATATCCACCATTGCGCAGCGCCCACCGCCCTGCCTCTGGCCCGGCCCAGACCAGCATCCCCGCCACCCACAGCCCGGCCACCAACAGTTGCGCCCCGCCCGGCGGCAGCCAGGTGGGGCGGGGCAGGTGGGCCGATTGGAGTGCGCGCTTCAGGGTGCTGACCACGCCGGGCATTGTACCGCAAACACCCCGGCCGGCCGCTTAAACGACCAGCCCGAACTCGGCCGCAACGCCGGGTTCGGGCTGGTTTTCTCGCCTGGAGGGAGGCCGGGCGGCCTCACCCCAGGTTCGTGCGAGGGCTACGTTACTTGAAGACGATCGGCACGTATTGCCTGAGCCAGGCGATGACGGTCGTCAGCACCGAGCTGTCGCTGACTGCGCCATTGCCCTGCGAGGTAAAGGTCACCGTCGCCACACTCGTGGCGGCGTCGGCCGTGCCGAGCGGCACAACCACCGTCACCTCGATGCTGGTGCCCGCGCCGGAGGCCAACGGCCCCACCGTGCTGGGCGCGTTCGTCACCAGGGCTGCACCCGTCACCCCCACCGCCACGTTGTAGCTGTCGGTGTTGGTGCCGGTGTTGGTCACCATCAGCGTGTAGGTGATCGTGTTCCCCGGCACCACGGTTTGCGTGTCAGTCGCTGGCGTGCTGGTCACCCCGTGCGTATGTGCCGTGGTCGTCAGCGCCGAGCTATCGCTCACCGCCGGGTTGCCTTGCGACGTGAAGGTCACCGTCGCCGTGCTGACGGCGTTGTCGGCCGCGTTGCCGGGCACCTGCACGGCCACGCTCACGTCTGCGCCGGCACCGGGCGCCAGCGGCCCGACCGTGCCGGGCGTCGTGGAAGTGAAGCTTGCGCCCGATACCAGCACCCCGCTGTTGTAGGTGTCGGTGATGTTACCGGTGTTGGTCACCCGCAGCGTGTAGGTGATGGTCGTCCCTTGCTGCGCCGACTGCGCGTCGGTGGGCGGCGTGCTCACGACGCCATGCGTGTAGGTGGTCGTCGTCAGCGTCGAGGTGTCGAAGGCGGCTGCGTTGCTCTGCGAGGTATAGGTCACCGTCGCCGTGCTGACCGCCGCGTTGCCGGCGTTGGACGGCACTTGCACCGCCACGCTGACGTCTGTGCCCGCCCCCGGTGCCAACGGACCCACCGTGCCGGGCGCGGTGGTGGTGAAGCTTGCGCCCGTCACCAGCACCCCGATGTTGTAGGTGTCGCTGGCCGTACCGGTGTTGGTTACCCGCTGCGTGTAGGTGATGGTCGTGCCGGGCAGCGCCATCTGCGCGTCGCTGTCCGGCGCCGCGCTGACGCCTGCGTCCAACACCTCCACGTCAACGCTGGTCGCATCCAGCGCGCTGCCCGGGTTGTCCACCGTCGACTCGACGTTGTTAGTCAACGTCATGCCTTCGGTGCCGGCATCCACCATGGCCTGGTAAGTGATCACCGTCGGGCTGTTGTCTGGCGTGAACCAGTCGAAGCAGATGGCGAACCCGTCAGTGATGCCGCCCACGGCCGCATCGTCGAAGCCGAACTTGGCGCCGATCGTGCCGTCCGCGTTTTCGACGCCGACGGTGCCCACATTGCCCCACGTGTTGCTGATGTTGTCGTAGGCGAAGATGATCTCCGGCGCTGAGGTGTCGTCCGGCGTGCGCCAGATGAACACTTCCATATCCATCGTGGTCGTCGGGTCGTCGAACAACTGGATGTCGTCATACTCGATCGCCACGCCGCCGAAGGGGCCGGTGCCGCCCAGACTCGCCAGCGTTACGCCCTTAGCCGTGGCCACGTACATGATTTCCATGTCGCGCCACAGTATCGCCATCAGGTTATTCGGGTCATCCGCGCTTGGGATGTCTTGGTTCACCCACGGCTCGGCGCCCGGGTCCGAGTCCACGAACGCAAATCCGTCGTCGGTGAAGCTGATGCCGACATGGTTGCTGCCCCAGAGATTGAACGGCGAGCCGGTCGTAAAGGCGGTAAACGCCACCGTGTCGCCGGAGATGCTTGAGTCGGGGTTGAGGCCGGAGCTCAAGGTCTTCAGGTCCATGTAAGCGCCATCCGTCGGGATGGGCATCTCGCAGAACGGGTCGGTGCCGCTGTCGGTCATCACGTACAGCGGCGGGGCCGGCGCGATCTGCGTGCCGCTGTAGGTCAGTTGATTGCCAACCACCGTAGCGCCACCCGTCACCGTGCCCGACACGTACGTCAGTCCGGCCGGGATGGTGTCGGTCAACGTGTAGAACACGTCTTCCGGCAGGGGGTTAGAGTCGATCGTGATGGTGTAGGTCACGATCTGCCCCGGTGCCACGATCTCATCGTCAACCGTCTTGGTTACATCATCCCCCAGCCGCGTGATGTCCACGTCGGTGCGGCTGATGTTGCCGGGGTTGCCGCTATCGCTCCCCAGTTCCACCACGCCGTACCACTTGTCACCTTCCACCATGGTCGGCGTGTCCCACACAATCCGCAGGTCAAACGGGTCCAGCGCGGTCTGCGCCGCCGGGCCGGTGGCCGTCAAGTTGCCCGCGTCAGTGTCGGGCACCACGGCCGTCGCCAAGGTGGTGGCGTCGGGCGAGGAACCAGCTTCATAGTTCTGCACCAAGGCCCAGTACACGCCCGGCGCCGGATCGTCGATGTTCACATATTCCAACACCGCGCCCGTGGCGCTGAAGGTCAGCTCTTCGCTGGCCTCGGGCCCGTCACCGTCCAGGTCAATCCCAACGTACAGGTCGAGATCGCCTGACGTGCTGGCAGCGATTTCGGCGACGTAGCGCTTGGCGTCGGCCGGCACGGTGGTAGTGACGTAGTACGACCCGACGCCGATGTTGTCGTACGGATCGCCGCTGGTCGGGTCTTCAATCAAGTCTGCATCGGTCAGCGTCGCCTGCACCAGGCCGAAGCTGTCCACGGTCAGATCGGTGATCTCGATGGCCGTCACATCGGCGATCAGGTACGAACCGGCATTCCGTCGCACGTCGAAGCTCACTGCTCGCGGCACGGTGCCAAAGCTCGGCACCACGGCCACCGGCAGCA
>JBBRZY010000126.1:0-9362 GCA_038252885.1 Anaerolineales bacterium
AGACGAGACTTAACCGTGCCTACCGGTACGCCCAAAATATCACCAATTTCAGCCAAACTCAGGTCATTCAAGTAATACAGCACAATCACCACCTGCTGGCTGAAGGGCAGAGTGTCGATGGCTTTCTGCATCACGCGCAGGTCGTCGTGCCGCTCGGCCTCCGGCTCCGGGTTGTATTTGGCCGGTCCGATGAGCTGATCCACGAAGTCTTCCAGCGGCACGCGCCACTTGTTGCGGCGGGTGACGTAGGTGTAGCTGAGATTGACGGTGATGCGGTACAGCCAGGGCGACAGCGGCAGCGAGGTATCGACCCGGTGCACGTACTGGTGCAGGCGCAAAAAGACTTCCTGCAGGATATCCTCCGCCGCGTCTTGGTCATGGGTAATGGCCAGCGCGGTGCGGAAGACCGGCAGACGGTGGCGATCATAAAGCTGGCCGAGAGCTTCAAGGTCGCCCGATTGCAATCTCAGGATTAAGCGCGCGTCGTCGCTCATAGGTTGTAAGGTCGATAGAGTACGCACAGCGGGCCACGGAGGTTCAGCCCGGACCGATGACTTAGCCTGAGTGCATTATGAGGGGATTCGGGGCCGGAAGCAAGCGGGCGGTTAGAAGCCGGCGGCCGGCGCCCACACCGCTGGGGCGGGGGGCCGGTTTTAGGTTTGGCCGCCGGCGACTTGCGCGCGCTGCTGCGCCACCGCCTCGGCCAGGCGGCTGAGGAACAACTTGTCGGCCTCGCTGAGCGTCAGCTTGAGCAGCAGGTCCGGCCGGCGCAGGAAGGTACGCCGCAGCGCCTCCTCGCGCCGCCAGCGCTCGATGCGGCCGTGGTCGCCCGACAGCAACACCTCCGGCACGCCCCAGTCACGGAACGCGGGCGGGCGCGTGTAGTGCGGGTACTCCAACAGGCCGGAGGCGAACGAGTCGTCCTGCGCGCCGGTCGGGTCGCCCAGCACGCCCGGCCGCAGCCGCGCCACCGCGTCCACAATCGCCAGCGCCGCCAACTCGCCGCCCGTGAGCACGAAGTCGCCCAGCGAGATTTCGTCGGTCGCCAGGTGTTGGCGGATGCGCTCGTCGAAGCCCTCGTAGCGCCCGCAGATCAGCGCCAGGCGCGGCTGCTCCGACAGCGACTGCGCCACCGCCTGGGTGAACGGCCGGCCCTGCGGCGTCATCAGGATGATGGGCGGCCGGTCGGCGGTTCCGCTGGGGCCAAGCACGGCCTCCACGGCGGCGAAGACCGGCTCCGGCTTCATCACCATGCCGCCGCCGCCGCCGTAGGGCAGGTCGTCGGTCACGGCGTGCTTGCCGGGCGCGTAGTCGCGGATGTTGTGCACCTGCACTTCCAGCAGCCCGGCCGCCTGCGCGCGCTTGAGAATCGACTCCTGCACGTAGGCCTGGCAGATGGCGGGGAAGAGGGTGAACAGGTCGAAGCGCAGCATGGTGGGCCTATTGTAGCGCGAGGCGGGGCGGAGGGGGACTCGGGGAAGGGCTGTCGCTGGCGGAGCATGTCGTTTTTCCTATCAAAGGCTATTCCGCTTTGGCGCGTCAGCGGGCGCGGGCGTCAGCCGCCGCAGCGCTTCGGCCGCATTGCGCCGCACCACCCGATCTGTCTCCTGGGCCAGCGCCTCGCGCAGCGCTGCTTCGGCCCGCGGGTCGGCGCAAGCCTGCCCCAACTCCCAAGTGGCCTTGCGCCGTACCTGGATGCTCGGGTCGCGCCGCGCCAACGCGATCAGCACTGGCAGCAGATCGTCACCGGCCGGCAGCGGCGTGAGCTTGCAAGCCGCGCACGTCAGCGAGTGCAGCGCCGCCCAGCGCACGCGCGGCACCGGGTCATGCAGCAGCGCCCGCAGCGGGGCCGCGCAGCGCTCATCGGCGTAGTGATCCATGGCCTGGGCCGCCACGAAACGCACCCGGGCGGTGGCGCTCGTCACCCCTCGCAGCAGCGCATCCACGATCAACGTCAGGTGACCACTGGCCGCGAGCGCCGGCATGATCAGCTCCATATCGCGCTTCGACAGTTGCAGCGTCCCCAGCAGCGCGGCGAATTCACCGCGCTCGGCGGCGGCGCTGACCCGCGCCACCAGCGCCTGCACCCGCTGCTGCTCGGCGCGCTGACGGGCCTGGCGCTTGGCCTGGTCCGCGGCGCGCGCGGCGAGCACACCCAGCCGCGCGACTACTTGCTGCTTGAGCTTGGGCCAACTGGCGCAGCCGTATTCGAGCGCCAGCGCGCGCTGCGCATCGGCCAGCCGCACGCGCTGATCGGCGCGTTGGGGTGGCGCGGCCAGGCGCTGCCGGGCCGCGGGGTCGCCGGCCTGGTAGGCGTGGAGCAAATCTTGGGCTTGCTGCTTGAGGTGGGTGAGACTCGGACGAGCGGGTAACGGGCGGGTCATGCGGACCTCCTTTCCAGGGCCTGGGGTTCGCGCACAGGCAGAAAGAAGGTCAAGTAAATTGGGCGCAACCAGTGGGCTCAGCCCTTCCCGCGAACCGGACGCGTCTGTGGCGCGTTGGGCAAAATTAAAGCATGGTTTCGGGGCCGGGTCAAGCCGGCGCGCGCCGGGCGCCGGGTCAGTTTCTGACCAGCGCCGGGTCGGCCCAACCCGGCGCTTATTTCTTGTCCGGCTGGTAGACCACCGCCAGCGTTCCAGAATTGATCATCTGGCTTTCGACCAGCCGCAGCTGCGTCGGCGGCGTGCCGTCGGGGAAGAAGCGCCGGCCGGTGCCCATGATGTAGGGCAGGATTAAGAACCGATACTCATCGATCAGGTCTGTGCCCAGCAGCGACTGCACCAGCGTGGCGCTGCCGTCGATGATGATGTCTTGGCCGGGCTGCTGTTTCAGTTGGGTGATTGCTTCCACCACGTTGCTGCGGATGATGGTGGATTCTTTCCAGGGCGCGGTCTCGAGCGTGGCCGAAACCACGTATTTTTTCATGCGATTGAGAAGCGGCCCCGGCCCATCGCCGGTGGTCTGGGTCGACCAGCCCGGCCACAGCATTTCATAGGTGGTGCGACCCAGCAGGTAGACGTCGCCTTGCGCGTACTGCGCCAGGATGTACGCCATCCGCTTGGCTTCGTCCTCAGCCGTCTCATTCTTAGGCGGCCACCAGTTCCCCATCGTGTCCGCATCAAAGACCCCATCCAGGGTCAGCCAGGCTTTCACCCACAGTTTTCGCATCGCAGTTCTCCTTCACCGGTCGTAGGAACACCATTACGGCAAAGTATATCAATGTACAGGCCAGCGCTGGACGAGGCCAGAAGGCGTGTGCTTCGCGGTGGCTGCGTTCTTGCCACGCAATATTCCCTCCAAGTTGCCTGTTCGCTGTAGAACAATTTCCTGTCACACTGTTCCCCAGCGCCTCCCGCGCCGCCCGCCGCTGGGCCGCACCTTTTCAACCGCACAAGTCGCCCACCCGCCAGTGACGGCGATGACAGCAATGACAGCGATGACAGCAATGACGGCGATTGCAACATTCGTGGCGGCGATGACGATCATGACGTTCTCGACGGCATTCGTGGCGCGGATGACGACGATGGTCGCTGCGACTGGTCATCGCACAGCGCGCCCGTGGGATTTTGGAGCTGTCTAATCTTGTCTCGGGCGGGGACGAGACGTTGAACAGGCGGTCGGATGCGCCGCGCCGCCTGTCGCCTCCTCGTCAATCGCCCGCCTCCCACCGCCTCGCGCGGATTAGAGACACACAAAAACTGCCTACGGCCGGGCGTGCGTCAGCGCACAGTAGGCGAGACGTTGAGGCAGGGGTCAGATGCGCCAACCGTCTGCGCTGACCCGCCCCCGAGTCCCCCGAGTCCCCAGTTCTTCCCCCTGAGTCCCCAGCCTTTCTCCCCCGAGTCCCCAGCACTTCCCCAGCTCTTCCCCCGCCTCCCCCGCCAGCCCTGGCGCTCCCGTGCTAGAATGGGCCGTATATGCGCCCAGTCGTCTTAGCCTCAACCTCCCCGCGGCGGCGTGAACTGCTGGCCCTCGGCGGCGTAACCTTCCAGGTGCTCGCCACCGCCACCCCCGAGCTCGAGCAGCCCGGCGAGACCGCCGCCGCCCTCGTCCTGCGCCTCAGCCAGGCCAAGGCCCGTGCCGCCGCCGCCCACCCGGCCACACCGGAAGACGCTATCATCCTCGGGGCTGACACCACCGTGGTCCTAACCGACGACGCCGGCCGCGAGACCATCCTTAACAAGCCGGGCGACGCCGCCGAAGCCACCGCCATGCTGCGCCAACTGCGCGGCCGCCCCCACCGCGTGCTCACCGCCCTGACCCTGATCGACACCGCCCAGCCCGCCGAGTTCACCGACCTGGTGGCGGCGCGCGTGCCCATGCGCAACTATACCGACGCCGAGATCGCCGCCTACGTCGCCACTGGCGACCCGCTCGACAAAGCCGGCGCCTACGCCATCCAATACCCCGCCTTTCAGCCGGTCGACCTGCCCAACTTCCACGACTGCTTTGCCACCGTCATGGGGCTGCCGGTCTGCCGCGTGCTGGCCCGCCTGCGCGCGTTGAACGCTGTCCTCAGCGCCCCCGCCCTGTCCGGCCAAACACTCGCCGATTGCGCCCACGCCACCGCCGGGCCGGCCTGCCCGATCGTGGCCCACATCGAGGCCGCTCGCCCCAGGTGACGCTTGACCCATCTCACTCGCCCCCCTCGCTCCCGTAAAACGGCCGTGCGCCTGGCCCTGCTGCTCACCTTCGCGCTCAGCGCCTGCAGCCTGCTCGAGCCGCTGCCCACCCTCGCGCCGCCGGCCACCGCCACGCCCAGCGCCACGCCCGTCACGCCCGACGTGGAAGGCACCGCCCAAACCTTCCTCGACGCCTGGAGCAAAGGCGACTACAGCGGCATGTACTCGCTGCTCTCGCCCCTCAGCCAAGACGCCATCAACCGCGACGACTTCGAGGCCCGCTACGCCGCCGTCGTCCGCACCGCCAACATCACCTCCGTCGAAACCCGCCTGCTGTCCAGCCTCAAGAACGGGGCCAGCGCCTCCGTCGTCTATGAGGTCGACCTCAAGACCGCCGTCGTCGGCACGCTCACGCGCAAGATCGCCATGCCGCTGGTCTACACCGGCGGCCGTTGGGCCGTGGCCTGGACCGACGGCCTGATCTTGCCCGAGCTCGAGGGCGGCAACACCCTGCACCTCGATTACGCCGTGCCGGCCCGCGCCAACATCTACGACCGCAACGGCCTGGGGCTGGCGGTGCAGGGCGAGGCCGTGGCCGTCGGCGTCGAGCGCGACCTGATCACCGACGAGCCCGCCCTGCTGGCCGCCCTGAGCGACCTGCTCGGCCTCAAGCCCGAGACCATCCAGGCCAAGTACGCCAACGCCCAGCCCGATTGGTACATGCCCATCGGCCAGGCCGCCACCGAAGATGTGCAGTCCCGGCTGCCGGCGCTCAACGCCCTGGGCGGAATTATTCTCACGCGCTACACCACCCGCTACTACCCCTATGGCGGCGTCGCCCCGCAAGTGCTGGGCTATCTGAGCGCCATCCCGCCCGAAGCGCTGGCCGCCTATCAAGCGCGCGGCTACACCGGCGACGAGCGCGTCGGCCTGGCCGGGCTCGAGGCCTGGGGCGAGCCCTATCTGGCCGGCCGGCGCGGCGGCGTGCTCTATGCCGTCACCCCCGGCGGCGCCATCGCCGCCAAGCTGGCCGAAAGCCAGGCCCAGCCCAGCCAGGCGCTCTACACCACCCTCGACCGCGCCCTGCAGCAGGAGACCCAGAATGTGCTGGGCAGCTTCCGGGGCTCGATCATCATCCTGAACCCAGCCACCGGCGAGATTTTGGCCATGGCCTCCAACCCCGGCTACGACCCCAACCTGTTCGACCCCACCAACCGCAACAGCGCCGGGCTAGAGGCCGTGCTGGCCGACCCTGGCCGCCCGCTGCTCAACCGCGCCACCCAGGGCATCTACCCGCCCGCTTCCGTCTTCAAGATCCCCATGCTGGCCGCCGGGCTGATGTCCGGCCTGTACACGCGCGACAGCCAGTACACCTGCACCGGCGTCTGGAACACCCTCGGGCCGGATGCCATCAAGTACGACTGGACCGTCAGCTACGGCGCGGCCCCGCACGGGACGATCGACCTGGTGCAAGCGCTGGCCTACTCGTGCGACCCGTACTTTTACGACATGGCCTACACCCTGTACGAGTACAACCCCGACTACATGACCGAAGTCGCCCTGGCCTTTGGGCTGGGGCGCGCCACCGGCATCGACCAGGTGGCCGAAGCCGTGGGCCTCATGCCCGACCCCGCCTGGAAGCTCGCCACCTACGGCGAGGCCTGGACCCCCGGCGACAGCGTCAACATGGGCATCGGCCAGGGCTACGTGCAGGTCACGCCGCTCCAGATCGCGCAAATGCTGGGGGCCATCCGCAACGGCGGGCAGATCGTGCGCCCGCAGATCGTCCACCACGTCGCGCCGCCCGGCGGCCAGCCCAACGTGCCCTTCGCGCCCATCCTCAGCGGCGCGCTGCCGGTGTCGCCTGAGCAGTTGGCGATTATTGCGGAAGGGCTCGATGGCGTCATCAACCTGCCGCGCGGCACGGCCCACGCCCTCTTCCCTACCTTTGAGATCCCCGTGGCCGGCAAGACCGGCACCGCCGAAGACCCGGCCGTCGGCACGCCGCACTCCTGGTTCGCCGGCTACACCCTGGCCAACCGGCCCGACAAGCCCGATGTCGTCATCGTGGTCATGATCGAGAACGTCGGCGAAGGCTCCGAGTACGCCGCGCCGCTGTTCAAGCGCCTGGTCGAAATCTACTTCCTGGGCCGCGCCTACAGCCTGCTGCCCTGGGAGCAGGAATTTAGCGCCGCCCCCACGGCCACCCCCGCGCCCTAATGACGGACATAGAGCCCGCCGCCGAGCTTGTGCCGGGGCTGATCACCAAGTCGCAGAGTGGCTTCTTTCGCGTCCACACCGCCGCCGGCGACGACGTGGTCTGCCAACTGCGCGGGCGGCTCAAGCAGCACCGCCAGGCCAGCGCCCTGGCCGCCGTCGGCGACCAGGTAGAGATCACGGTCCAGTCCGACGGCAAGGGCATGATCGAGACAGTCGCGCCGCGCACCCGCGTGCTGTCGCGCCGCGCGCCGGGCGGCAATGGACGCGGCGGCGCGGGCCGGGGCAACCTCGGGGCCGAGCAGGTCATCGTCGCCAACCCCGACCAGGTCATCTTCGTCTTTGCCTGCGCCCAGCCCGCGCCGCGCCTCCGCATGCTCGACCGCTTCCTGGTCGTAGCCGAGGTCAACCAGGTGCCGGCCTACATCGCCGCCAACAAGGCCGACCTGGCCACGCCCGCGGCCTCCGAAGCGCTGTTTGGCGTCTACGACCGGCTGGGTTACCCGGTGCTATACACCTCCACCGTCAGCGGCTTGGGGCTGGAGGCGCTGCGGGCGCGGCTGCGCGGCAAGCTGTCAGTGCTGGCCGGGCCGTCTGGGGTTGGCAAGAGCAGCCCGCTCAACGCGCTTCAGCCGGGGCTGGGGTTGCTGGCCAAAGCCGTCTCGCAAGCCACCTTCAAGGGGCGGCACACCACCGTTTTCCCCGAACTGCTGCCGCTGGCCGAAGGCGGCTACGTGGCCGACACCCCCGGCATCCGCGCGCTGGGCCTGTGGGATGTCGAGCCGGTGGAGCTGGACGGCTACTTTGTGGAAATCAAGCCGTATGTGGACCAGTGCGAGTTCAACGACTGCCTGCACATCACCGAGCCAGGCTGCGCGGTAAGGCGGGCGGTGTCGGCAGGCGCCATCACGACCTCGCGCTACGAGAGTTATGTCAAGCTCAGGCAGGGCGACGACGACGGTTAGGCGCTCGTCAGCGCCTTCAGGCTCCGGCGGCGGCTAAAAAAACTTGACCATAATGCAAGTTCGGTGCCATAACCCAACAAATCGCAGAATTTATCCCAATTGGTACTTGCGTGTGACCCATAGTTCCTATACAATAGCCCGAAGGTTAGAATCCGATTAGAGCACTCAGGCGGGGAACAAGGGTCTACGGCAGTGAAACGCTCTATCTCCCTCATCGGTCTACTGGGCGCAGTCGTGTTATCCCTGGCGTTTGTCCTGCCGACCCGCCTGGCACAGCCAGTCACCCCGCCCCAATACTTCCCTGAAACCAACCACACCGTGCGCGACCCGTTTGTCGAGTACTTCGTCCGCACCGGCGGCGTAGCGACCCACGGCTTCCCAATCACCGATGATTATGTCGACCCGGCCACTGGGCTGCTGATCCAGTACTTTGAAAAGGACCGCATGGAGTGGCACCCCGGCAACGCTGACCCCTACAAGGTGCAGCTGGGCCTGCTGGGCGATGAGCTCGGCAAGCGCCAGCCGCCCATCCCGATCAGCTTGATGCCGGCCGCCAACGACCCCGACTGCCTGAACTTCCTGGAGACCGGCCACACCGTGTGCTTCCAGTTCCGCGAATATTGGGAGAAGAACGGCGGCCTCGACCGCTTCGGCTACCCGATCACCCAGTTCATGCCCGAAGGCGGCTACGTGGTGCAGTACTTCCAGCGCGCCCTGTTCGTGTGGCGGCCGGAGAAGCCCAAGGGCCAGAACCTCCAAGTGGAAACCCTGGGCACCATCTACTATGAGTGGGCCAAGCTCGACGAGAGCCGCCGGTTGCGCGGCCGCGACAACGCCCGCCCCCCGTCCGACATCCCGCCGACCGATATTCGGGCCCATGCCTCGCCCTTTATCGCTTCGCCCAAGGTAGGCGACACGCAGGTAGTGTTCATCAACGTCACCAACCAACTCAATGCCCCGCTGGGCGCGGCGGCAGTCACGCTGGTGGTGCACTACCCCGATCACGACGAGACCTTTCAACTGCCGCCCACCAGCGCCAGCGGCACGACTTTCCAGACCTTTGTGGTGCCGCCCACCGCCGCCGGCACCATCGTCGCGATGGATTTCATCATCACGCACTCCGGCCTGTTCGGCGACACGCGCACCAGTTACATGATCTGGTACTAGCCCCGGCCAACCCGACCGACCGCCTTCAACTGGCTGGCTCGGCGCCGCCAGCGTAGCTGAGCGCCACTTTGTGACTGAAACAAAAACGAGACCGGGATGGCACACAAGCGTGCCATCCGGTCTCGTTTTTCGTCGGCCCTTTAACACCGCGGCGGCAAACAGCTCGCAGAACCGCTCGGCCCACTCGCGCCAGGCGGCGGAGCGTGGGGCAAGCGCGAGTTAACATAAACTGAGAGACGCCCCCTGGCCGCGCCCCGGCTGGTATAATTTCCGCCATGCAGTCTACATCTCCTCGCCGGTTGTTGCGCTCTCCCTTGCTCTATGTAGTCGTTGGAATCGGCGCGCTGGCCCTGATTTTGGCGCTGCTGGCCGCCAACTGGCTGTACAACCA